>JAFVPG010000101.1 GCA_017505415.1 Lentisphaeria bacterium
AAGGAGCAATCAAACATTCCGCCGAAAAACAGCTTGACACCACCCAGACGCTGACACTCACGCGCCAGCGTCACAAAACGGGGATGGATATCCCCCGCCGGGGGTCGCAAGGGGGGCGGCGTAAGCCCCCTTGCAAAAAAAATCAGTCAATGTTTAGTACAGAGCCTTTTCTTTTAATCAAGAAGAAAAAGTTTCCTCCCCTCAAAAAAACATACATTAAAATAATGTTCCCTGACTGCAGGATTTTTCGATATTCCAGTTTATTGGGGCGATATTTTTTTCAGATAAAAAGTTATTTATTTGGCTGAAAGGGCAGCTGCCGAAAAAACCTTTTGATGCTGAAAGCGGTGACGGATGCACTGATTTGATTATCAAATGTTTTTCCGTATTGATCAACGGTTCTTTGTTCCATGCATCACGTCCCCAGAGGACAAATGCGCAATGTGGAGATTTCAGATTCACATATTTAACTATGGCATCTGTCAAAATTTCCCAGCCGTGTTTACGATGAGAGCCGGGAGTATGCGCTCTGACGGTCAGAACTGTGTTCAAAAGCAGAACTCCCTGTTCTGCCCAATGGGTCAATTCAGTAGTTTCCGCAGTGATTCCGAGGTCAGATTTAAGTTCTTTAAAAATATTGCGCAGTGACGGCGGCATTTTCGTTCCCTCACGCACCGAAAAGGCAAGACCGTGTGCCTGATTGTCGTCATGATAAGGGTCCTGACCTAAAATAAGAGCCTTGACCTCATTCAATGAAGTGAGGTTCAAGGCTGTAAAAATTTCATCTTCGGGCGGAAAAACGGTATGACCTGCCGCTTTTTCCGCCGCCAGAAAATCGTCAATATCTTTCACAACCCGTTCAAGCGACGGGTCAAACTCAAAAAGTTCAGTGAAAGATTTATGACTTAACAATTCAACATTCCTCCGGCAAGAATAATTGCAATATCTTCGTCAGAGAGTTTGTGAGTCAGAGGAATTGTATGAGTTGTGCCGTCTGCTTTTGTCAAAAGAGCGGTCAATTTGTTTTCCTTCAGCAGTTCACGGGCATTGGCAATAGTAAGTTTATCGCCCTCTTCAATCAATTCATAATCCGCCTGATTGGCAAACAGCAAGGGCATAATGCCGAAATTTACCAGATTAGCGCTGTGGATACGTTCAATGGCAAAAGCGATAACTGCTTTGACACCGAGGTACATCGGACAGATCGCCGCATGTTCACGGCTTGACCCCTGTCCGTAACTGTCACGACCGACGATGATGCTGTGTTTGCCGTTGTCACGGATAGCTGCAGAACGTTCAGCAAAGGAGGGCTTGCCTTCTTCTGTGAAACATTCAAAAACAACTTTTGAATAAGCCGGAATGTTACTGCGCAGTTTCAGATGTACACCTGCCGGCATGATGTGGTCGGTAGTGATTTTGTCACCGACTTTGATTGCTACAACTCCGTCAATATCAGCAGGAAGTGCTGTATTCATCGGAGGTGCGCCGATCGTGCGTTTACGGATAATTTCTTTGTCCGTCTGTTCTTCGGGTTTCAGCAGCATATTGTCGTTGATGAGGAATTTTTCCGGCATTTCAAATTTGACTGCTTCGATTCCGCCGTTGCGGGGATCAGTGAATTTGCCTGTCAATGCGGAAATAACTGCGGTTTCCGGACTGACAAGATATGCCTGATCGCCTTTAGTTCCGGTACGTCCGGCAAAGTTGCGGTTGAATGTACGCAAAGTTACTGTATCATCAGCCGGGCTCTGCCCCTGACCGATACACGGACCGCAACCGGTTTCAAGAATTCGTGCGCCTGCACCGATCATATCAGCCAGCATGCCGTTGCGTGAAAGCATTTCCAGAACCTGACGGCTGCCGGGAGCGATTGACAATGTGACATTCGGAGAAACTCTGCGCCCCTTCAAAACCTGTGCGACCATTGACAGATCCTGCAGAGAACTGTTGGTGCATGAACCGATAATGACCTGTGCGATTTTCATGCCTTCTACTTCAGAAATCGCTTTGACATTGTCAGGACTTGAGGGACATGCCGCCATCGGAACAACTTTGGCAAGGTCGATTTCAATAACTCTGTCATATTCTGCATCAGCATCGGCTTTGAGTTCCTTATAACATTCAGCTCTACCCTGTGCCTGCAAAAATTGCAATGTTGATTCATCTGACGGGAAAACAGAAGTTGTAACACCAAGTTCTGCTCCCATATTGGTGATGGTAGCACGTTGGGGAACTGTCAAACTTGCAACACCGGGTCCGAAATATTCAACGATTGAACCGACATTGCCTTTTGTCGTCAGAATACCGAGCAGATGCAGAATAACATCTTTTGCCGCACACCAGGGAGCAAGTTTATTGGTAAGTTTGACACCGATGACTTTCGGATAATTGATGCGGAAAGGTTTGCCTGCCATCGCTCTTGCCACGTCCAAACCTCCGGCTCCGATAGCAATCATACCGATACCGCCGCCGGTCGGAGTGTGTGAGTCTGATCCCAGCAGAGTTTTGCCCGGAGCGCCGAAACGTTCCAGATGCAGCTGATGACAGATACCATTGCCAGGCATTGAGAAAACAACTCCCTTTGCCGCCGCAACACTCTGCAAATACATGTGGTCATTGCGGTTTTCAGGACCATTCTGCATCATGTTGTGATCAACATAAGAAACAGATAATTCAGTTGCAACTTTGTCAACATTCATCGCTTCCAATTCCAGATATGCCATCGTACCAGTCGCATCCTGAGTCAATGTCTGATCTATCTTAAAAGCTACAACTTCACCCGTAACCTTCGAACCCGATACAAAATGCGCATCCAAAATCTTATGTACTACTGTACCTTTTGCCATAATAAAAAACTTTCTTTGTTAAAGTGGTTGATTTGTTGCGGGGGGAGAAGAGAAAAACTTTTTTGCAAAAAAGTTTTTTCTTCTCCCCCCGCACCCCCCTCATCATTTTCAAAAAACTCTTATCAAAATACGCTTTTTTCTTTTACTGCGTAAAATTCAAAAAGCGTATTTCATTTTCATTTATAATTTTACTTTTCAATTTTTTTATACCGCTTTCTGATTTTTGTGTCAACAAAAAGCTGAAAGCGAACATGAAAAGGTTTGAAGGGAGATGGGTGTGGGAAGTGGGAAAATTTCCTCAAAATTTTCCTTCTTCCC
>JAFVPG010000102.1 GCA_017505415.1 Lentisphaeria bacterium
CATAACGTTTATAACTTGTATTAAATACAGCATTACCGGGAAGTACAATTTCAGCAAAAGTATTTTTTAAAATTGCCCCATCCTGCGGAATATCAATTTTTTTACCTCTTACTGTTTTTAATATTTTTCCATTCAATATCAAATCAGTAAATTCATGATAAAGCCACCCCGCATGCAAAAGAGTATATTTAACCATATTTTTATCATTTATGGAAACCTTTGCCTTCATGTCTATTCTGCCGGAATTTCTGTAAAAAGTATAACAATAAACAGCATCAGAATTTTTATAAATCCTGTAACATGGCGAAGCATTCAAGCCGAATTTACCATGACATTCAACCTTGAAAACATCTGATGTATTTTCAATAATCTTTATATCAGCCCACCGTTCATCTTTTAAATAATATTTGCCTGAAGGAGTTTGCAATTCATCAAGCAAAGAAAAATTAGGATAATAACGTCCGTCTTTCTGAAATGCAGACGGAAACATACATCCTTCCAGAAATTCACATTTTATTTTACCGGTATCTACAAGCCATGTCGCCCTGTTCCGGTCAAAAGTACCGATATTTCCCCCCTGAACAACAAAAATAAGTCCCGGCAATATGGCAAGTAATAATTTTTTTATCATTTTACTGCTCTCCAATTTTTCACATTACAAAAACTGAAACCATCAAAAACGACATAAAGGAGTTGTTCTCCTTTTAACTGACGTTTCAATTTTACTTCAACTTTTTTCCAATCTTTCAAACTTGCAGATTGTACAACAGAACTGTCAATGAATATCTCTGCCACAGTATCTTTCTCTTCGATTCCGTTTACACAGAAACGTATTTTGCCGGATGCAACAAATCCTGCCATACGAACCAATTCTATTTCAAAACCTTTGCAGTCCTCTCCAAAATTATATTTGCCTGCGCCGGCAATACAGTTGGCAATCCAGAAAAGACCTCCTCCCGGTTGTTTCTGCGCACCTGAAATATAATAAGATTTTCCGCAATCCTGCCATTCAAAAGGATTCATTACTCTGCCTTTGTATGGATGCAGCTGTGAATTGAATTTGAAAGGATCTTTTTCATGCAAAGTTTTTCTTATAATTTCAAAGGATTTATCAAAACCTTTTTTGATAATATTATTGCATTTACCAACAGGAAACATATATACTATCTGATTAGCGTAAGCCGGAATTTCATATTGGAATACATTATTTTTCACTTCATATTCCGCAGAATCAGCGAAAGAAGAATAAATTTTTGCCTGATATTGCTTTTGCGGTAAACTTATTTCCAAAGTTCCGGAAATTTTTTTACCGGATGTATTAACGATAATCAATGCAAAATCGTCACCTTTCTGCCACATTGAAGTTTGAATACATGGCATGGTTATGAATTTATCACCATGAGTTCCCCAATATTTTTTCTCAAGCGGAACCGCAGTTACATAACGGGGAGGACGCGCCATCATGCCTTCATTGAAAAAAGGCAGCATAGCAATTCTTGAATGTATCATCCGTTTAACAAAACGGCGCAAATCTCCGCTCAACGGAGAAAATATTATATGATTATACCAGCCAAGCTGTTCTCCATTATTAAGCATCATTGCTGTTTTGGCAAACGGAGCATTGGCAGCAGCAGAGTCACGTCCGTAAAATTGAGTTCTCCCACTGAATACCATCGGAAAAAGCGGAACCATATCATTATAAAGCCAACGCCATGGCAGCATAGTATCAAAAATCCCGACACAAGTTTCAGAATGATCCTCTGTTGAAAGAATTTTATCTTTGAAAAGCGGATTTTTGCGTATGGAATTATAAACAGGATAATGCCCGTTTGTATACCAGAATTTCAAATCACCGGGGGTATGACCATGTTCTTTTGATGTGCATACAGGTGCGGAAGCAGCTCCGATTTGATCGACATAAACCCCATCTGCTCCATGAGCGGCAATTTTCAAAGCAAAAGCCGGAATCCGTTTTTGATACGTTTCAGTTGCAGGACACAAAACAACACATGGAGTTTTGCTGTAATTTTCTATTACAATTTCACCATTTTTGCGAACTGCTGCGGGGACGCCGTATTTGGTATATTCAAAATCTTCCCCCTGACGGTCATATTTCGGCCACAATCTGCCGTTAATGTAAGGAGTTATTCTGATCCCGTTCTGCTGCAATACCCGATAAAATTCAAGGATTTCAGGTGTCGGACGAATATTCGGACCCAGCTCATTGCCTCCAAGTTCCCACCATCCCTGAACAAAAAGTGATGGCGGAGCTTCAAAATATTCTGCTATTTTTATAATATTTTTTTCTGAAACATACGGAAAAGTTATATTCATGCTCCATGTTGAATTACGCATCCATTGCGGTGTATCTACCGCAGCGAGAGATTTCGCCCACCACATTGAATTATTACGTTCCTGCTCTGCCCGATAAATCAATCCGGCATCATACCAGTTGCCGCGGAATATTTCAACTGCTGCACGGGATTTGTTTTGAAATTTATTATTATGAACTTCCCATACAGTAAATGCATCGAGAGTATCTTCGGATGCTGAATAATTCAGTGTTTTGACCAATCCTTCCGGATCTCCGGGAGAAACATAAACTCCGCCATCATCATCATAAAATGCTCCGCACTGCATTGATGCCATTCCTCTCGGATATACTTCACTGTAACATATATTACGTTCGGCTGCATTTTTATGAGCAACTCCGCACATTTGCGGAACGAGCAGATAATCAGTTCCTTTTTTCAATGGCTTAAATTGCAAATCAGGATAAAAAACATCGGTTATTCTGCCGTTTGCAACATTTTTTATATTAAGCGTATATTCCAGACGGTCATTAAAATAAGTAAAATCACAGACAGCGTCAAAAGTTACCGGACTTTGCGGTACAGCTTTTTTGCTGTATGCAATACTGAACGTCCAGATGCCATTTTTTAATTGAGGTCTTACTGATAATGAACTTTTCATACCATCAGTAAGCGGTGAAATTCTGAACGATTGCTGCCCCTTACGGCAATCAACAGAAAAAAATCTTGAACCGTTAGCAAATATTTCACGTTTGGCAATATTGTCATACAAAGAAACAGGATGCACAAAATCTTTACTTTCGAGTAATGTAAGTTTTGATTTCACTCCATGCATCACAATATTTCTGCCTTTTGGATAAACATATTTTACAGCCTGATATTTACACAATTTCCGTATGGCAGCCGGTCCCAGAGTTCTGTCAAACACCTGAATTTCAGCAATATCGCCACCGAAACTCCAAGGTTTACCGAATTTTTTCCCGGAAGCAAGTTCTATCATTTTTCCGGAAATATTTATATTGTACTCAGGTATTCTCCGGGATATTACGATTTTACCATCAAACCATGCAGTGACTTCAAGCCAATCTTCTCCCTGATCAACGACTTTATGACGTTTGACAGTCATAACAACTGTATGAAAATCTGCACCGTCAGATTTCGGAAGAATATGTCCGGAATAAGTAGATGCACCCCACTTTTTACCATTGAAAAAATTTATATATATCCGGTCATCATGACGGGCAAAAACAAATTGATCTTCTTTGAATGCAAAAATATCCAAGCGTTTATTAATATCAGAATTTTCCGGCATAGTCCGCCAACGGCATTTTATAAAAACAGTCATACCGTCGGAACTGTTGATTTTTTCACTGTACGGTACTGTAATACTGTGCTCAAGTCCGTCAAGAGAGATGTCTGACGCATTGATTTTTACACCTTTACCGACAAGATTAAAACCATTCTTTCCTGCTTTAATCATTTTACCGCCGGCAGTATAAAATCCGCCATAAACATCATATTCACTGCCGGAAAGAACAAAAAATGCAAGCAAAATAAAAATGCTCAAAAAATTCTTCATTCAAAAAACCTCTTAATAAATATTCCATGCCTTCGGAAGTTTACTGCCGGAAAGAGCTTCCTTGAATGCTTTTACAGATTCAACATGGCCGTCAACAAATGCTGCATTGAAAAATCCGCCGTGAATACCTTCCGGCAAAATATTCGGATTTCCCTGATGTCTTGCATCTTTATTCGGAGGAGTATCAAGTGCATACAGTGATGAAGACGGAGCAGTATAACGGTCAACACGGAAAAGACCTCTGCCTGTTGCAACAGCCAGTTTATCCGCAGCAGCACTCCAATGTCCACCGATCTGATAATGAACATTTCCCCAACCTATATTACATTTCACATCAGGTTCAGACGGACACTTCCAAATTCCGACAGCATATCCATTGCGTTTCCAATCATAATCGATATATCCTGTAGCAACACCATCCTCAGATTTACTGCACAAAACACCGCTCCATGAAATTTTTTTGTCATTGGTGGAAATTTCATTACCGAAAAAATGTCTTGACTGCAAAAACAACCAATCAAAATCACTTGCATAAGCAGCTATGGCAAAACCTATCTGCCGCAAATTACTTGTACAAGTTGCCGCTCTTGCCCGTTCTCTTGCCTTATTGAGAGCAGGCAAAAGCATACCGGCAAGAATTGCGATGATGGCTATTACGACCAACAATTCAATCAAAGTGAATTTTTTATTTTTCATAAATTTCCTTTCTTGAAAAGTTATTATTTATATTGCAGCATGATGCTGTCGTTTTTCTAACTACTATTTCGTGGGGTATAACTTGAGTTATTTTTGTATGTGAACCGAACCACTCATGGGATTTATACATAATTTTTACTGCTTCACGGGCAGCAATGTCATAATGAAAATTAACAATGGAAAGAGGCTTTAATGTAAAAAGACGTTCCATATAACCGCAGCAGCCCATAACAGAAATATCTCCGGGAATATCAAATCCAAGTTCATTCAATGTATCAAGCACGTACATTGCAGTAGTATCACAAAAACACATAAATGCCGTCGGCGGATTATCTGTATTCATAAGTTTCCGCACAATTGACGGCACTTGAGTTTTCTTTTTAAAATAACGTACAAGTTCATTACAATCAGAAATTCCCGCTGAAACAAGAAAATCCTCATATGATTCTGCTGTAAATCCACGCATACTGGCACTTGAAAAAATCGTTGCAATACGTTTATGACCAAGTGAAATCAGATAATTCATGCCATCCGCAAATATATTTTTTATATTTCTGTACATTACAGAAAAATCATATAATCCGCAATCAGCTTCAGTTCCGGAAAGAAGCACCACCGGCAATGCCGATTCTTTCAAAAAAAGTAATTCTGTCTCGTTACCTACGTAACCACCGCCAGCAACAAAAATTCCGGCTATACCTCCGTGAGACAATCTTTTCTGCCACTGTGAAAGTGAAAACTTTTTGCGTATCTGGGAACAGGAGAATATTTCAAGAGTACTGTTTGTTTCAGCAAGACATTTCTGTAACTCTTGAATAAGATACAAACTTGCAATACTCATATTATCTACTTCATCACCAAAAAACAATACCAGATATTTTTTCTGAATCCGG
>JAFVPG010000103.1 GCA_017505415.1 Lentisphaeria bacterium
AATTAAGAATTAAGAATTAAGAATTTTTGAGGACTTTTGAAATTACCTCATTTTATAGTGCAAATTTTCAGAACCAGTTGTTCAAGGAGCATGCGTGGAGAGCCGTTGCCGGATACGAGCGACAGGTTAGTATCTGCGGCGATTTTAAGAGCTTTTGCGAGTTTTTCGCTGTTCCATGAGGCGGCGTTTTCGCAAACTTTGAAAGCCCGGAACGGGTGCATTTTCAACAGAGCATTATTGGGATGTTGAGCTTTTATATCCGCAGGGATATAGTCAAAAGTTTTCGGATTCAATCTGGCGGGATCTACGCCGAGTTCAGCCATTGCGTTAAGGCTTTTTACCAGATCGGTTATTGAATTGCTGACAGAAGCCATAATGCGTATTTCTGCTTCACCGCTCTGGATCAGATCAGATAGAGTCGACAGGGCAGATTTCAGATTTTTTTCAAGCAGTGCGCCGGTAAAAAAATAGATGACGCTTTCCGGAGTTCTGGCGCAGAGTTTGCGGCATATATCAAGTGTTATTTCTGTTTCATTACTGCCGAGGTAGGTGCAGATTTTCTCCAATTCATTATCAAGGATTCCGCTGCTGCTGCCGAGAGTATCAACGAGGAAGCGCAGTGCATCGGGGGCGATGGATTTGCCTTCGGCGGCAAGTTTTTCTTTGATAAGGTCGGCACGGACAGTTTGAAAATTTTTGTCAGTACTTTTTACTGTGTCACAAATCTCGATGGCGGCGATATTTTTCAATTTTTTTGCTGTACTTTTCCGCATATCCGGAGCATTTTGAATGCATTCGATTATGACATGGATTGATTCGTCAAGATTCAAAAGCAGTTCAACAGCAGTCATTGTCAGTTCATCGGAGTTGCTGACAAATTTATCAGCATAAGCAAAATAGCGCAGAAAAACCAGTTTTTCCGGAGTGAGAAAAGGCGGTGTCTGCAAATCATTGATAAATTCCTGAATTATCTCATCGTATTTTGCACCGTCTCCGGCGACAGTTTCGATGTCGCAAAGAGATTTGTCTTCTGTGATTTTTGCCGCCAGTGCGGATGCCTTTTTTTTGACGGCTTGTTCATCATTGCCGTAAATCAGATAAAATTGACCCATTTTTTCTCCGGATTTATGTTATTTTTGTAATAATTTAATTCTTTTTTCGGAAAATTCAAGAAAAAATTTGCTAATATTGCAAAGTGGGTGTATAATATGCACATGTTATATATTATAAACACAGAAAAAATGCTTCGGCATCGGAGATAAATAATGGATCGTAATATCGAATTGCGCAAAAATGTTCTGAAAAATTGCCGCCAGATCGTGGTCAAAGCCGGAACGCGTTTGCTCACAAGCAGCGAACAGATCGCACGTCTGGTCGATGAAATTGCTTATTTGAGAAAGAATAATTTCCGTGTCATGCTCGTCACCAGCGGTGCAGTCGGTATGGGTATGAAAGTTCTCGGCTTGACGAAAAGACCACGTAAACTTGCTGAAGTACAAGCACTTGCAGCTGTGGGACAGGGAAAATTGATGGAGATTTATGAGCGGGAATGCGCTCGACACGGTATTAAAAGCGCACAGCTGCTGCTGACTGCATCAGATTTGCGCAGCCGCACACGATATTTGAATGTGATGAACTGTATCAATGCTTTGTGGGAAAATGATGTCCTGCCGATCGTTAATGAAAATGACTCTGTTTCTGTTGATGAACTCAAATTTGGTGATAATGATATACTTTCTGCCATGCTCGGCAGTTTGACCGGATCGCAGCTGACAGTGATTCTGACTACAGAAAGCGGATTGCGTGAGCGTGATGCAGAGGGGAAACTTGCCGGACGTATCAGTGTAGTTGAGAAATTGAGTGATTCCATCCGTGCTATGGCTCAGGGAACTGACAATGCTGAATTTTCCATTGGCAGTATGACTTCAAGGTTGCGTGCGGCAAATCTTTTGATGAATGCCGGAAGTCATTTATGGATCGCTGATGGCAGAGAGAGTAATGTTTTGCATGACATTGCTGACGGCAAAGATATAGGAACACTTTTTGTTCCGAAAATGCATAAGATACATTCCAAGAAATTGTGGATCGGATTTTTTGCAAAATGTGCGGGACGTCTGCTTGTTGATGATGGTGCCGCAGATGCCTTGATAAGCAAGGGCAGAAGTCTTCTGCCGTCCGGTGTGATTGCATCGGCAGGGCGTTTTAAGCGCGGTGATACTGTTGAGATCGTCCGTGCAAGTGAGTCAAATAGAGTTATTGCCAGAGGCTTGGTGAATTTTGACAGTGATGAATGCGGTATGATAATTCTTCATAAGTCGGGAGAGATTGCTGAAATCCTGAAAAGAGATGCAGATGCAGAAGTCGTGCATCGGGATAACCTTGTCCTCCTGACGAAAGAGGCAGACTGAAGACAGGAGTTTTTATGCAGTTCAAGTGTCCCAAATGTTCAGGTGTGGTAAGTATGGATGCCGCTAATCTCGGCAAGACCGTCTCCTGCGGTCATTGCAACGAGATTGTTCAGGCTCCTGTAAGCCGTTTTGACAGTGGCGTAATAATTGATGATTTTCTTATCGAGCGTGAAGTCGGTGTCGGCGGTATGGGAGTTGTTTACCTTGCCAGACAAATGTCGCTTGACCGTCCTGTGGCGTTGAAAATTCTTAAAGAAAAATATGCAAGTGATGCTGAATTTATTGTGCAGTTTATCCGTGAGGCACGTTCAGCAGCCAAATTAAATCATCCCAATATCGTTCAGGCATACGCAGTCGGCGAAGAAGAGGGAATATTCTTTTTTGCCATGGAATTTATTGACGGCGAAACTATGAAGGATATGCTTTCGCGGGATAAAAAGATAGATCCGTCACGTGCCGCCGCAATTACAAGAGATATTGCCAATGCACTTGATTATGCATGGACAGAAAGCAAAATCGTTCATCATGACATAAAACCTGATAACATCATGCTTACCAAAAATGGCAAATCAAAACTTGCCGACCTCGGACTCGCTTCGATGTTCGGAGATTCAGAGATAGATGATGATGGCGATGAGGTGCTTGGAACTCCGCAATACATCAGTCCTGAACAGCTGCTCGGAGAACCGACAGATGTGCGCAGTGATATTTACAGTTTGGGTGCGACATTGTATCATTTTGTCACCGGGGCATTTCCTTATAACGGCAATACACCTACTGAAATTGCTCATCAGCATGTAAACGGAGTTTTGAAACCACCCGTTGAATTATTGCCTGAATTGCCGCAGAAATTGAATGATATTATTCTGAAAATGATGGCACGTGAGGTTAATGACCGTTATCAAACAGCCGCAGAACTTGCCGGAGATTTGCAATCATTTCTGACTAATCCTGTCGAAACTGCATCCGCTCCGATAGCTCCTGTTTCATCAGCAAGCGGCAGAATTTCCATGCCGGATGGCGGTACGAGACTGACTTTCGGTGACGGCGGTAAATTTCCTCCCGCGCCGAAAGTTAAGGCGGTTGATCCTGCTTCGCAGAAAAAAGCAGAGCCTGCCAAAATGCAGAGCAATACTGCTGCGGCTTCAAAAAGTTCTGCTTCTGCAGTATCTGCTGATAAAAAGCCTGCGACTAAAATCTCTGCTTCCAAACCGGTTTTGAAACCGTCAGGAAAAACAAGCTCTGTTTCTGTTCCTAAAGTAAACTTGTCAGCTCCGTCAAAAGCTGTACCTAAAATTGTTCCATCAGCCGCAGTTCCGAAACTCAATACTGTATCTTCCGTACCGAAAGTTGCAGGTACTTCATCTGTACCAAAAATTAATATTTCAGGCAGTTCCAATGTTTCTGTTCCTGAATTAAAGTCTGCGGCTCCAGCTGCCGGGACTCCGGCTGCCGGAGCTTCTGCTCCCTCATTGAAACCGGCATCCGCTCCTGTCCTGAAAAAAGTCGAAGAAACTCCGGCGGCAGCTGCCCCCGTTCTGAAAAAAGCTGAACCAACTGCTCCTGAAATAAAAAAATCGGAGCCGTCAGCAGAAAAAGTTCAGGTGAAACAAGAGGAAAAATCCGGAAAAACTAAAAAAGGTATTAAAAAAGAGAAAGTTACCGCTAAAGCTAAATCTTCAAACTCAGCCTCGTCTCAAATGCCTAAATGGTTGGTGTTTGTAATAATTTTGGTTTGTTTTGTTATTACTGCAGGCGGCGGTATAACTTTTTATATGTACAAAAATGAATGGAAATTGCCTCCCTGGGAAAAATTCAAAGCATGGAATGCAAAACGTAAAGAAATTGCCAAACGCGTGGTGCGCCGTGCGCCTCCAGTTCAAAGAAAAGTCCTTACAATAGAGGAATTGCGTAAGGATTATGTGCCTGAAATAAATAAATTGAGGAAATTTATCGCCGATAATCCGTCAAGCGGAAAGGCGTTTTTGACCAAAGTTGAAGATTTTATAAATGAAAACGGCAGACCGAAACTTGAAAATGAAAAAGCTCCTTTCAACTCTTTGATCGATACTTATAATGAAATTGATGAAAAAGTCTGGCTCGCACCCGCCCGCAGAACTGCAATCAACGCACATCAGGCAGAAATCAACCGCCGTATAAAAGCTGAAAAAGACCGGTTGGCAGAAGAGGCACGTATTGCTGCTGCCAGAAAACTTGAAGCTGATAAACGTATTGCATTTCAGAAAGCAGAAGCTGAACGCCGTCGTAAAGAAGCAGAGGATACCCGTATCCGTAATCAGAAACAAAATGAATACCGGGCAAAAATTGCTCCGGTTTATCCGATGCTGACAAAACTTTTCTATGAAGCAATCTCGAATGAAGATAAAGCCCGTGAATTCAAGGAAAAAACTGCAACACTTTTTACTGTTTACAAACCTGAAGGAATTCATATGGCACTGCATCAGAAACTGGAAGAGTATGCAAAACGCTTGCAGGCAGAATTGCCGAGGGCACAGAAAGTATATCGTTTTATGACTGAAAGTGAAAGACCTTTTGTAAGGCATATCGTGGTATTGCCGAGACTTGGTCAGGTCGAAATCCTTCATTTCAATTTCAAAGAAAACAGAGCAAAAGTTATGTCTGTCATATCTCAGAGGGTGTCAAATATTTCTTTGCAGGAAGAAGCTATGCGGAATAAGTTTTTCGCATTGTTCCGCCGCAGGATGCCGAAAGTAAAAGAACTTGAATATATTGAATTTTTCTATCAACTCTTTTTCGGTGATAAAGATGCTGCAAAATCAGCTGTAATTCCGGCTCCTGTCTGGAGAGAATTTTTCAATTATTACCGCTGAAAGTGAGGTTTTTGTATGGGGGAATGGATAAAAGAAGCGGCAAACGGTTTCGGTTTGACTCTTGAAATATCAAAGCATCTGGTGCATAGGGAAACACCCTTTCAGGTGATTGATCTCTATCAGACAGTCGGCAAAGGTAAGCTCTTGATGTTGAATGGAATAATTCAGCTTACATCGTGGGATGAATTCTGTTATCATGAGATGATGGCGCATACTGTCATGTGCGCTTGCGGTAATGAACCGGAAAATGTGCTGGTTATCGGCGGCGGTGATGGCGGCGTTCTGCGTGAACTTGCCAAATATCCGTCAGTAAAACGTTTGGATATTTGTGAAATTGATGAAGCTGTTATTGAAGTTGCCAGAGAGTTCCTGCCTGAAACCGCAGTTTCTTATGATGATCCGAGAGTTAATATTAACATTGCTGACGGCAGTGAATTTATAAAACAATTCAATGCGGAATATGATGCGATAATTGTTGATTCAACCGATCCGGGCGGTCCCGGAGAACCGCTTTTCGGTGTTGAATTTTATAAAAATATGCGTAAGGCTTTGAAATTCGGCGGAGTTATAGGTTCTCAGTCTGAATCTCCTTTTCTGCTGCCTGATGTGGTGAAAAGTTTGCAGCAGATAAGCCGTGAATGTTTTGAATACAGCGCATACGGCATGTTTTATGTGCCTACTTATCCTACCGGGAATATCGGTATTTGTGTCGGCGGAGCCGGAATTGATCCTGTTATTGCCCGCCGGGAAGCTCCTTTGAATTTGCGTTATTATAACCGTAAAATTCACGAAGCGGCATTTGTCCTGCCGCAGTTTGTGCTGGATTTGCTGTCTTGAAGTTAAGTGATGAAGCATGAATATTTACCATCTGAAATACCGCCGAAGCCGGGAGTTTATGTATTCCGTGACCGTTTCGGTACGGTGATATATGTCGGGAAAGCGGTAAATTTGCGTCGTCGTCTGGGAAATTATTTTCAGCCGGCGAGGGCGATGCGTGTAGATGCCAAGACCCGTTCTTTGATCAAAAGTATTGATGATTTTGCATTTCATACAGTAAGAAATGAGGAAGAAGCATTGATACTGGAATCCCGTTTGATCAAAGATTATGCTCCAAAATATAATATATTGATGCGTGATGACAAACGTTATCCTCTGTTGCGTTTGAATATGCAGGATAAATTTCCCACCTTTACAAAAGTCCGTTTTGAAAGAAAGAATGATCCTGCTATGTATTTCGGTCCTTTTCCAAACGGCAGTGCGTTGCAGAGTACGCTTGAATTTATTCTGCGCCGTTTCAAATTGCGCAGCTGTAAATATGATGAACCGGATGAGGAAACAATAAAACGATGCATGAAACGTGCTGTGCGGGATTGCTCGGCGCCCTGCTGTAACAGAATATCTCCGGAAGATTATCGGGCAAAGGTTAATGAAGCTCTGGAAGTTTTGAAGGGTAACACAAAAGAGTTATGCGCTGAACTTGATGAGGAAATGCGTGCGGCTGCAGCTGAATTGAAATTTGAAAAATGCGCACGTATCCGGGATGTCAAACAGAATCTTCTGGCGGTTTTCGGTCCGAAAGTGCGCCGTTTTGATAATGCGGTTTTGCCGGAACGGGAGGACGAAGCATCAGGTATCGCAGCCATGAAACAGCTGCAAACGGAACTTGGACTTGCCAAGCCGCTTGATACGATAATCTGTTTTGATATTTCCAATATTATGGGAACATTGGCGGTTGCGAGTATGGTTTGTTTCCGTCATGGACGTCCGGACCGTTCATCTTACCGTCATTTCCGGATAAAAACGGTTGAGGGGAGCAACGATTTTGCTATGATGAAAGAGGCAGTGACCCGTCATTTCAGCCGTCTTATCAATGAAGAGAAGCCTTTACCTGATCTGCTGGTGGTGGACGGCGGCAAAGGGCAGTTGAGTTCTGCTGTGGATGCTTTGATTGCGATCAAATGCCCGGTTCTGCCGGTAATAGGTTTGGCGAAAAGAGAAGAGGAGATATTTCTTCCCGGACGTTCAGAGAGTGTGCTTTTGAGCAGAAGCAATCCGGCATTGAAAGTTTTGCAGGCATTGCGCGATGAAGCGCACAGATTTGCTATTACTTATCATAAACATTTGCGGCAGAGGCTGTTGGAGTATTCTGTACTGGATGAGATTTCAGGAATAGGCGAAGTGCGTAAAAAAGAGATTCTGACTCGTATCGGATCGGTTGCGCGGTTGAAAAAGATGACTCCGGAGGAACTTTCTGCAAAAATTCCCAATTTAGGTATGAAAATTTCTGAAAAAATAATTGCATTTTTGCAAGATAAGGGTTAGATTATTGAAAATTGATTTTTTTTGTATTTTTGTAAATGTTTTTATATAGAAAGGGTGTGTTGATGAAGAAAATATTATTATTTACGGCAATGGCGGCAGTTATGTTTTTGAGCGGTTGTATGTCAGTGGCAAAAATGCAGAAAGAGGCAGATGGCGGGGATGAGATTGCTCAGGTTCTGCTGGCATTGAAATTTTTTTACGGCAGCCGGGATGTTCGTTTTATTCAGTATGATGAGGCGTTCAAATATTTTAATATGGCGGCCAAAAAAGAGAATCCGCTTGCCTGTTATTATCTTGGAGAAATATATGAATCAGGATTGGGGCAGACAGATGTTGATTATGTTCTGGCTTCGGAATATTATAAACGTGCGGCAGCTGATATGCATGAATTGCCGTCGGTTTTGCGCAAGCAGGCATATCTGGCTATGGCCAAAATGTATGAACATGGCAGAGGTGTAAAAAAATCAGATACCAAAGCCGGATATTTTTATAAAAAAGCTTGTGATAAGGAGATAACAGGCAGCGCTCCGTTGTATGTACTTTTCCTGCGCCGTACACGTGGCGAACTTGCCGCAGATGATCTTGAAGAGGTGCTTGAGGATGCACTGTTGCGTAATGAACCTGCAGCAAATTATCTCTATGCCGATGCAATTTATAAAAGCAACAGCAAAAAAGCACTTGAACTTTACCGTATGGCGGCGAATGCAAATCATCCGGAAGCAATGCTGCTGCTTGCAAATTTGAGTAAAAATAAAATGCTTGTGCGCAGTGCCAATGAAAAAGCCGCCTCTTTCGGATACGGCCCTGCATTTTATGAACTTGCACTTGCAGAGACCAAAGAGGAAAAACGTTATGAGCTTTTGAAAAAAAGCGCAGACAGAGGATATTTGAAAGCGGTTGAGGCTCTTGGGGATTATTATGAACGCTGCAAGGAGTGGAGTACTGCGGCGATTTGTCATTATATGGCGGATAAAGCCAGAAATATAGAGTTCGCAAGTCCGGCTTTTGTTCGTTTGGAAAGTACAGTTGGTCTGGGATTGGCAGTTGAAAGTATCTGGCAGAATAAACCTCTGCCATGTCTTGCCAAAGTCCCGTCAAATGTTGAGTATTTTATACGTGGTCAGAAGGCAGGTATAGCTGCAATCCGCAAAAATTATCAGAATTATCTTGAATCAGATCCCGAATGTTCGTATGTGAATATGGATTATGTCCGCTTGCATCATGATGGTGTGCCGATGGTTTTTGCCGGTGATATTTTCAAGACATACTACAACAGCAGACATGGAGCAGTCGGCAATGATTTTTATTTGAATTATGCGATTTGTGCAGGTTATGCGGGGCAGGGCAGTATCCAGTTTTTTGCTGTTGAGAGAATAAATCTCAACCGTACACATTCGATGAAATGGCATTTGGCTAAAATGTTGTTGAAAGCTAATGCAATGGCTTTGATGGGGGATAATAACGGCGCATACGGTTTCCTCGTTGCCAATTATCGGGCAAAATTGAGTGAAAATGACAGGAATTTTATCGTGGATTTTGTAAATGGAAATTGTAATATGCTGCTCAAGGACAGTAAAAAATTGAGTGCCGCATTGAATATTCCTGCTGAACGTTTTGTTATTTATAAGGAACAGAAAAAAGAGCCGTTTTATGATCTCGAAAATCGCAAGGATTCAAATCTGGTGGCTGTTCCTGTCGAACCTGAAATAGAAAAAAAATAATAGTTTATGTGGAAGAAACATCTTTTTTATACATTTCTTACTTGTGCAGTTCTGGCAGTATTGGCATTGATTGTGCTGTCTGTTCAGTATCTGCTGCGCCGTCAGGCGTTGAAAATTACTGCTGAAAAAATAAGCAGTAATTTTTTTGCCGGGGAAAAAGCAGAAATTGATTTTGCTGCAAGAAAAGTAGTATTCACTGCTGAAAAATCAGAAATTTTGCACAAATATCATATTAATGGGAAGGTGATTTTTGCATTTCCTGTGAAATTTTTTGAGAATCCATGGCGGGCTCATCTGGCATCTGTGACGGCAGATGGAGTGACATGGGATTTGAATTTGAAAGAGAAAACTTTGAATGGTTTTCGCCGCGAGGAGTTGTTTGATGAAATTTTTCAGCAGTTGACTGCAATCGGCAGTTATAATTCCGGTAAGATACCGGATTTTATCACTTACGGCAAGTTGAAATTGACCAATCCTGAAGGCAAAAAAAGGCTTGTAGAGATTCGCAGTATTTTTAAGTCTTTCAATGATAATCGTCTGCTTGGCGTATATGCCGGAGATATGAAAGTCAATTTTTTATATCGGAAACCGACCGGAAAAATTATCGGTCAATATCAGGCTGAACGCAGTGATTTTGAATTTTTCCGTTTATCATTCGGACTGCCGGAACTTTTTTCAATGACCGGAGTTTCAACGCTTGCAGGACAGTTCCAATATGATATTGCATCACAGAAAATTGATTATATCCGCGGCAGCAGCCGTTTTGGTATGGAAGCCTCGGTCAAAGGGGCGATTTTTTCAATTTTCGGCAGCCGCAATGGTGTTATAAACTGGGAATATCTAAATTCTGAAAACTGGCAGATCGAACTGCGTAATGCCGTGTCCGGCCGTCCTTTCCGCTCAAAACTCAATTATCTTGTTCTGTCTCAGAATACGATGGAACAGAATGCTTTGAGTTTCGATGGAGAGATCGAGTTCAACAGTAACTCTTTCAAAGACATCTTCGGACTTGAACTTGACGGACGTACTGCCAATATCCGTCACCATATCGTAGGCAAATGGAATATGAATGAAAAAAGCTGGGAACTCAGCCGTTTGGATACTCAGAAGCGAGTTCCTCATGTCAAGATCAAATGGAATGATTGTGATATAACTTTTCAGGGGCAGAGTTTCAAACTTTCAGGTTCAGGTGCGCAGGCTGATCACTTCGGTTTTCATTATGAGCTTGAAATGGCAAACGCAGACTGGAAGGATCGGAAAGGCAATACTGTTATCGCTGCACAGGCAAAACTTGAGGGCGATTGCATTTTGAGTCTGGCTGCTGATACATTGAAACCGATTGCGACCGGCAAATTGAGTTGTGAGGTGGCAGATGGGGTATTCGGAAAATCGCGTTTTATTTTGAAAAATGCTTATCTTAATTTTTCGCCTGACAGAGTTGCAAAAAATAAATATCAGTTTTCGGTTGGAGAATTGAAATTAGGTATTCCTGATTTGCAGAGAGGAGTGATTTTTACGGCGCCGCGTCTTGCTGGAGATGTCGCGGAAGCTAAAACATTGATAAGTGCGCCGTCTCTGAAAGTGACATACCGTGATATTGCTGAGCTTGAGAGCAAAGGCAAATGGAGCATACGCCGCACGGGTGATGAAAATTTGACTTTTGGAAGTTCTGCGGTCAGAGGAAGTGTCGGCGGCGGGAAAGTTTCTATTCGGAAAATTTCCGGAGAGTTGAAAAAGGAGAATATTTTTTCAGGTGATTTTGAATATACTTTGAACTCAATTGTTTTCGGTGGAAATTTGTTTAATGCAGACAGAGTTAAAGGTAATATCATGTATGAGTTATCAGGAGCAGGATTTCCGGTTTTCCGAACTTTGGCTGTTGTGCCTGAAAAATGGACAGTGCGTGAGAAAAATATTAAAATGTTTTCTCCGTCAAGTAAATTTAATATCATTTTCAAGGATGGCAGATGGGATAATTTTAATTGTGATCTCGGTCAGGCTTCGCTGATTTTCAACGGTCATGAATATCTTTTGCTGAATTTGCTTCTTACAGAGAGTAATCGAGGCGGATACAGTGACGGCAGTATTACCTGCAGAGGGGTGCCGTATAAATTCAGTATGACATATACCCGTCCGCAGAAAAGTTATGCTGTAACTGTTAAAAACGGTATGGCAGAGGGCAGGGGAAACAGTTTGAACGGAGTTACAGGAGAGATGAAATTTATTCCTGAAAACAGAAGTCTTGAAGGTGATATTCAGTATGCAGAATTCAAAATGAGTGATTCGCAGTGGGAAAATGGTATTTTTGCTTTTGATGCTGATGTGAAAAATGGGTTTGAACTTGTTAAATTTAATGGAACTTCCGCCGCTGAAATGGCAAAGATTGTTTTTGTTCGCAGAAACAGCCGGGGAGAGAATGAATTTGAAGTAAAAAATTTCCCTGCGAAATATATTGAAGATACTCTCGGGCTGATACCTGGAGATTTGAGTGGAATTTTTAACGGGACTGTTGTGATTCGCAAAGGGGTATTTTTTGATCCTGCAAAAATAATTTCATTCAAGTTGAAAAATAATATTGTTTCCCGTTTGCGTTTTGATTCTTTGCAGAAATATGCACAAGTTGGCGATTCTGTTGAAGATTGTTTTGCCATAGATGCCCTGAAGGATTTTTTTGCTGAATCTTTGCAGCTTGATTACCGCAGTGTTGGCAGATACAAAGTTTTGAACTTGAAAGCTGTTGGCAAAAGTACGGATTTACTGCCGTATGAGTTTGATGTGAAAGAGAAAAAGTTGAAAAAGAGTGATGTTGCATTATTTAATTCAGAAATTGAAATAATGATGAAATATATATTGAAAAAATGAAATATTTTGCGGAAAAATGATTTTATATGTCGTAAAAAAAACTTGAAAAGTCATGTTTTTCTGTTATATTATTTTCTATATTTATAAATATCTTATATTTTTATATAATGAAAGGTAAAAAAATGGCTCAGGATTTACAAAGTTTGCTTGACAAAATCAAGCAGGATGGACTTGATAAGGCCGCTGTTCAGGAAAAAGAGATAATCGCTGCCGCCGAGAAAAAAAGCGCAGAAATCATTGCTCTTGCCAGACAGGAGGCCGCTCAGATCGTTAAAAATGCTGAAATTGAAAGTGCCAATCTCAAGAAACGTGCTGAAAGTGCAATTCAGCAGTCGTCCCGTGATATTATCCTCACTCTTAAAAATGAGATACAGAGCCGTTTGAATAAGATTTTTGCGGATAGTACCGCAGAGGCATTCAGTGCTGAATATATGGCAAAAATCATTGCCGGATTGTGTGAAACTTTTGCCGGAGCGCCCGATGCGAAACTTACGGTCGTCAGCGCAGTAAAAGATATCGATGTACTAAAAAAAGCATTGTTCAATGCCCTTAAAGACAGTTTCAAAAATAATTATGAAGTATTTCCTGACAAGGAACTTGCCGGCGGCTTCAAAGTCAATTTTTCCGGCAGTGAAGTTTATTATGATTTCAGTGATGAGGCAGTCTGTGCATTGCTTGCAGAATATGCCGGACCTGTTGTCGGAGAACTTTTGAAGAAATAAAATTAAAGGCTTGACGGCATTGCCGGGCAGGGAAGTTTTTTTATGAATTACTATTATTTTATCAGTTCATTGCCGATGCTTGATTTTCAGCGTCCTGTTTTTGAAGGCGGAGTTGCGGCTTTTGACGATATGTGCAGAAATTCTCTTGATGTGCAGACCGCTGATAAATTGGCTCAAATCTCCCTTGAAAATCCGCCGTTGCAATCTCCGGTAGGTGAGGTTCAGCGGCAATTTCTGCTCTGGGATACAAATTTGAGAAATGCTGTTGCAAATGTAGCCATGCCTGACGGGGGCGCACAGAAATATTTGCAAAAAGAGGAAGATTATTTTTCTGAAATAGAGTCTGTCGTTCAGAATGCCGCTTCAAAAAATGATCCGTTGGAAAAAGATCGTGCCATAGATTGCGCACGTTTCAATAAACTTGATGAACTTGCGGCGTTTGCCGGGTTCGGATTTGAATTCCTTGCCGCTTACCGTATGAAACTGCTTCTTATTGAGAAGTATGCCGCATTGAATGTGGAAAAAGGTGAGGAAAATTTTGATATTCTGGTCAAAGAAATTCTGGAAGCTAATAAAAATAAACATAATATATAATTAAGGAGTTCTTATGCTGGACAATAACAAGGGTCGGGTAGTCGGTGTCAACGGTAATATGCTGACCGTTGAATTCGATACCAAAGTAACCCAGAATGAAGTGGCGTATGTGCGTGTCGGAGAGGAATCGCTGAAATGTGAAGTTATCCGTGTGCGTGGGAACCGTGCTGATATGCAGGTTTTTGAGAGTACAAACGGTCTTTCTGTTGGAGATGAAGTCGATTTTACTGATGAGCTTTTGAGTGTGGAACTCGGACCTGGACTGCTTTCTCAGGTTTATGACGGATTGCAGAATCCTTTGAATCTGCTTGCAGAAAAATCAGGTTTTTTCCTGCAGCGCGGTCTTTATCTGCCTGCACTTGATTATGAAAAAGTATGGGATTTTACAGTCATGGCGAAAGTCGGAGACAAACTTATTGCTTCCGGCAGACTCGGTTTTGTTTATGAAGGTATGTTCAAACACTATATCATGCTGCCGTTTGATTGGCGCGGTGAATGGGAAGTAATTGAAATAAAGGATAACGGCAGTTACAAAATCGGTGATGTGATTGCCAAAGTAAAAAATGCCAACGGAGAGATCCGTGAAGTTACCATGGTGCAGAAATGGCCGGTGAAAATTCCGATTTCTGCATACAAAGAGAAACTTCTTCCTACTCAAACTCTTGTTACCCGTCAGCGGATCATTGACAGTTTCTTTCCGGTTGCAGTCGGAGGAACTTTCTGTACTCCCGGACCTTTCGGTGCCGGAAAAACGGTTTTGCAGCATGCAATCAGTCAGAATGCAGAAGCTGATATTGTTATTATTGCCGCTTGCGGTGAACGTGCTGGTGAAGTTGTTGAAATTTTGCGTGAATTTCCGCATTTGAAAGACCCGAAAACCGGTCGTACTCTGATTGAACGTTCAATTATTATCTGTAATACATCAAGTATGCCGGTTGCCGCCCGTGAAGCATCTGTTTATACAGCAGTGACACTGGCTGAATATTATCGCCAGATGGGTTTGAACTCTCTGCTGCTTGCTGACTCCACCAGCCGCTGGGCGCAGGCTTTGCGTGAAATGTCCGGACGTTTGGAGGAAATTCCCGGAGAGGAAGCGTTCCCGGCTTATCTTGAATCTCTGATTGCTGCATTTTATGAACGTGCAGGTCTGGTAAGACTTGAGAGCGGTGAACTTGGTTCCGTTACTATCGGCGGTTCAGTCAGTCCTGCCGGCGGTAACTTTGAAGAACCTGTTACGCAGTCCACATTGAAAGTTGTCGGAGCATTTCTCGGACTTTCCCGAGAACGTTCAGATGCCCGTCGTTATCCGGCGATCCATCCGCTTGACAGCTGGAGTAAATATCATGGTGTGGTAGATGCCGCTGACATCAACCGTGCAAAAGCTGTTTTGCGTCAGGGCAATGATGTTAATCAGATGATGAAGGTTGTCGGTGAAGAAGGTACAAACATTGATGATTTCATGTTGTATTTGAAGAGTGAATTTCTGGACTACACTTATTTGCAGCAGAATACTTTTGACAAAGTTGACGGCACCACAGATTATGACCGTCAGCGTTATATGTTCAGCAAAGTTCTTGAAGTTCTGAATACTGAATTTGATTTTACTGACAAAGATGAGGCACGTTCATTTATCCTCAATCTGCGTCAGATGTTCATTGACTGTAATTATCTTGAATTTCAATCCGATGAGTTCAAGGCACAGGAAGCCGCTATCGCCGCCAAAATAGGAGAACACAGCAAAAATGCGTAAGGTTTATCATAAAATTCTTCAGATCGCAGGTAATGTTATTACCGTTGAAGCCGAAAATGTGGCTTATAATGAACTTGCAGAAGTTACTTCGTCCAGAGGTACATCGCTTGCACAGGTCATCCGGCTGCAGGATTCCAAGGTTTCTTTGCAGGTTTTTGCGGGCGGCCGTGGTATCAGTACCGGAGATGAGGTACGTTTTCTCGGTCATGAAATGCAGGTTGCTTCAGGTGAAGATTTGCTCGGACGTGTTTTTAACGGCAGGGGACTGCCCCGTGACGGGAAACCGGTTCTTGAAGACAATCTTATCAATATTGGCGGTCCTTCTGTCAATCCGGCAAAACGTATTATTCCCCGTAATATGATCCGTACCGGTATTCCGATGATTGACGTTTTTAATACTCTGGTCGAGTCGCAGAAACTTCCGATTTTTTCGGTAGCAGGTGAACCTTACAATCAATTGCTTGCCCGTATTGCATTGCAGGCAGAAGTTGATGTCATCATCCTCGGTGGTATGGGGTTGAAATATGACGATTATCTTTATTTCAAAAATACTCTTGATGCCAACGGCGCTCTTGCCAAATCAATTCTTTTCGTTCATACTGCCAGTGACCCGACAGTTGAATGTCTGATGGTTCCTGATATGGCATTGGCTGTTGCAGAAAAACTTGCTATTGACGGGAAACGGGTGCTTGTGCTTTTGAGCGATATGACCAACTTTGCAGATGCAATGAAAGAAATTGCCATTACAATGGAACAGATCCCGTCAAACCGCGGTTATCCCGGCGACTTGTACAGTCAGCTTGCGGCACGTTATGAAAAAGCAGTTGACTTTGACGGCGCAGGGTCAATTACCATTCTTGCAGTTACTACCATGCCTGGTGATGATGTTACACATCCGATTCCTGATAATACCGGCTATATTACAGAAGGTCAGTTCTATTTGAAGAACGGACGTATTGAACCTTTCGGCTCATTGAGCCGTTTGAAACAGCAGGTCAACGGTACGACCCGTGCCGACCATCGTGCAATTATGGATGCCATGATCCGTCTTTATTCTGATTTCAAGAGTACGCTTGAAAAGCAGTCTATGGGATTTCAGATGAGTACATGGGATAAAAAACTTTTGAAATACGGAAAGCTTTTTGAATCCCGTATGATGGATCTTGCAGTAAATATTCCGCTTGAAGAAGCTCTGGATTTAGGGTGGAAGACTCTGGCTGAATGTTTTGAACCTGCAGAAACCGGTATCAAGACCGATCTGGTAAAGGATTATTGGCCGGAGAATCTGTAAATGGCAAAGATCAAGCTGACAAAAACTGAATTGAAAAAACAGCAGGACGCTTTGAAACAATACAAGCGTTTCCTGCCGACTTTGCAGTTAAAAAAGCAGCAGCTTCAAATGGAGATACGCAACAGTATTGATTTGCTGGAAGCGAATCTTGAGGAGCAGAAAAAGTTTTCAGAATCTTTGAAATCTTTTATTGCACTTTTCGGAGCTGATGTATTTTTTAACGGCTTGCTCGGCAAGGTGCGTTTGCAGAGTATACGCAAAGGAACTGCCAATATTGCCGGTGTAAATGTCCCGACATTTGAAGCCGCAGTATTTGAGGAAACGGAGTATGATCCATTTCGTATGCCGTGGAGTTTCCGTGATGCGATAAAAGCTTTGCAGGATTTTGTTTCGTTGAAAGAGGCGTATGTCGTTCTTGAAGAACAGCACAGGCTGCTGAATGATGAATTGCGTACCACTACACAGCGTGTAAACCTTTTTGAAAAGGTCAAAATTCCTGAATGTAAGGCAAATATCCGCACTATCGGAATTCAGCTCGGTGATTTGAGTACTGCCGCTGTTGCACGCTCAAAAATCGCAAAAAAGAAAACTATGGAGGCAAATGCTTTATGATTGTACCAATGAAAAAAGTGACTTTGCTTGTCCTTAAAAAATATGAGCTTGAAGCCGTCGGTAAATTGAAAAAGCTCGGCGTAATGCATATTGAACACGGAATTTTGAAAGATTCAAAGGATCGTGTTGCAGAAACTGCGGATTTCAGTGCGATGGAAAAAACAGTTAATGCCCTTTCTGTTTATAAAGGTGTTTATAATGAGACCAAAGCTCTTGCTGAATTCGGATCGGGCGAGGGCGTTTATGAGCGTGCGTCGGCAGTTCTTGATGAAAATGAGAAATTGAATTTGCGAAAAGAGGAACTTGCAAGAGATATTCAATCCCTTGAAATGTGGGGCAATTTTCATCGTGAAGATTTGGACGCTTTCAAGGCGGGCGGACTGTTTGTTTATCTCTGTCTTGCACAGGAGAAACTCTTCCGTGAAATAAAAGAACGTTTCAGTGATTGTGCATTTGAAACTGTCTCATCTGCACGTGGGCAGATTGCTTTTGTGGTTATTTCTGTGAAAGAGATTGCCGCTAAAGATTTGCCGTTATCATCATTGCCGCGTACGGATGCTTCTTTGAGTGAACTTAAAACTGAATTGAAAAAAACAGTACGGCAGCTTAAGATAAATCATCAAATTCTGCTGCGTTGCGGTAAAGCTTTGCCGCTTATGCAGAAATATATGGCAGTTCAGCAGGAAAAAATTGAGTTCATGCAGGTTCGTGATGCGATGAAAGAATATGGAGAACTTGCAGTTCTGAATGGTTTTGTTCCGGCTCCGGATTTTGAAGAACTTGAAAAACTTGCTTCAGCGTCCGGCTGGGGACTGCTTGCAGAAGATGCCGATGCTGAAAAGGAGGCTGTGCCGACAAAACTGGAAGTGCCGAAATGGGTCAAAACAATAAAACCCCTGTTCGATTTTCTGGCAATTTCTCCCGGCTATAATGAACTTGATGTGTCGGGAGCGGTGTTGATTTTCTTTACATTGTTTTTCGGTATTCTCATCGGGGATGCAGGGTATGGAGCTTTGTTTTTTATTATAAGTCTGATCGGATTTTTGAAAAACAGAAGTAATCCGTCCTCCAAAGCTGTTTGTAAATTGATTATGATTTTGAGTTGTGCGGCAATCGGATGGGGGGCAGCTACCGGGAATTATTTCGGTACTGCTTTGCTGCCGGGAATTGCGCATTTGACAGAAAGTGCAGTAAAGGATCAGAATACACAGCTTGTGTGTTTTTTCCTCGGATTTGTACAGATTTGTGTCGGTCATTTCTGGCGTGCTGTCATTGATATGAAATGGCGCAATGTCGGCGCACAACTCGGCTGGGTACTGGTAATGATCGGAAATTTCATACTCGTTGACAAAATGCTGGTCAATCCCGGTGCATATCCAGTAATAATGGTTTACTTTTATGCAATCGGAATTTTGCTGATAGCTATTTGTGAAGTGAACTGGAAAGATGCCGGAAGTATTTTCGGATTTCCGTCCAATATAATCAACAGCTTTGTTGATTTGCTCTCTTATATCCGACTGTTTGCGGTCGGTATGGCGGGGTATTATTTGGCGTTCAGCTTCAATATGATGGCTGAGAGCGTAATGAAAACAGGATTTATCGGAATTATTGCAGGTATTGTGATTCTGCTGCTCGGACATTCATTGAATATTGCGCTTGCGATATTGTCAGTGCTTGTCCATGGAGTACGTTTGAATACTCTGGAATTTTCCAATCACGTCGGTTTGCAATGGGCGGGGTTCGCCTATAAACCTTTTGCAGAAAAAGAAGAATTGAAAAACTGATTATAAACAAACAATCTTAAAATAAAGGAGAAAAAAATGAATCAGGAAATCATGTCACAGTTGGCGAATGCAAGCGGTTATTTGAGCGTTGCACTCGGAGCAGTCGGTTCCGCTCTCGGTTGCGGTATTGCAGGTATGGCAGCGATCGGAGCATGGAAAAAACGTTATGCTCAGAATAAACAGGCTCCGTTTTTGCTGATGGTTCTTGCCGGTGCGCCGCTCTCACAGACCATTTATGCAATGGTTCTGATGGTTCTTATCAAAGGTAAAGTTGCCGAAGCTAATGCTCCCTGTCTGATGTATGCTCTTATGGGGCTTTTTGCCGGTATTGGTTTTCTTGCATCCGCATTGCTTCAGGGCAAAGCCGGTGCTTGTGCAGCAGATGCTTTCGGTGAAACAGACAAAGGTTTTGCAAACTACCTTATGATTCTCGGTATTGTTGAAACTGTCGCTTTGTTTACTCTTGTTTTCGGAATTATGATGCTTTAATAAGGAATTTAACAAATGTTTCTTGACGAAAATTATCTGTTGGAAAATGCAACTGCAAAAACAATTTTTGCTTCGATAAAAAATTTGCCGGTTGTTGATGCTCACAATCATGCTGACGTAAAGTCATTGATGAAAAATGAGTGTTACAGTGATATGTGGCAGCTTTTTGCCGCTACTGACCACTATGTATGGGAAACTATGCGTAAATGCGGAGTATCTGAAGAATACATTACCGGTTCTGCTTCAAATTATGACAAGTTCATGAAACTTGCTGAAGTATTTCCTTTGATTGCCGGAAATCCTGTTTATGAATGGATCCATTTGGATTTGCGTTTCCTCGGAATTGATCTTGTGCTTGATGCTTCAACCGGTGAAGAGATTTGGACAAAAGGCAATGAAATACTTGCCGGAGAGTCAAGCCGTCCGCTGGCTCTTCTGGAACGTTTGAATGTTGAAGTTATGTGTTCAACCGACGATCCTGCTGATTTGCTGGAGGAACATGCCTCTGTAAATTCTCAGGCAGGCAAACTGCTTGTCCGTCCGACATGGCGTCCTGACAAGGCTATGAAAATCTTTGCGGCTGACTGGAAAGATTACATTGCCAAACTCGGAAAACGTTTTGATACAGAAATTAAATCTTTTGAAGAATTGCTTGACTGCCTCAAAAAATCTCACGATTATTTCGACAGCCGCAACTGCCGCGCCAGTGACCACGGTCTGGAAATTGCCGTCGGTGACAAAGCTGATGCCAAACTTGCTGCCAAAACTTTCAAGAAAGCTATGAAAGGCAAAGCTCTTTCAAGCGATGAAATCAATAATTTTATGGGCGTTCTTATGCTCAAATTCGGGGAATGGAACAGCAAGACCAACTGGGTGACACAGCTGCATTTAGGTGCAGTCCGTGATGTTCGTTACAGTTTGTACGATGCACTCGGTCCTGATGTCGGCGGTGATATTTCTTATTTCTATCAGGATCAGCTGCCCGGTATTCTGGCATTTCTCAATCACCTTGATGACAAAGCCAAAGTTGTTCTTTACTGCCTTGATCCCTCACAGCAGGCAACTCTGGCAACCGTCAGTCGTGCATTCGGCTCTAAAGTTCGCTTGGGTTCTGCATGGTGGTTGCTTGATACTCCGGTTGGAATGAAGCGTCAGCTTGAATACATCGGCAGTGTCGATGTGTACAGCGTTTTTGCCGGTATGGTATCAGATTCACGTAAACTTTTGAGTTACGGTTCACGTTTTGAAATGTTCCGTCGAGTGCTTTCTTCTGTTCTCGGAGCGATGGTTGAAAAAGGGCAGATGCCTGAAGCTGTTGCTCTCAATCTTGCCAGAATTATGGCATATGATGGACCTAAAGGTTTCTTCAATTTGTAATTTCTTTTGCAAATAACGGGGAGCGGAGGAGTTTTTCTTCCGTTCCCTTTTTTTGTTTTCAGATGAAAGAATATTGCCTGCAGGGACTATGTATGCAGTATGAAGTACACCTCAAAAGTTGTGTCCAACTTTTGGGATGCACTTCATTTTTCAAAAGCCTCTTTTTTATTTTTTGAATATCAGCCGATAACAGTTTTGTTGCCGTTTACGGTGAATTTTGTTTCTTTGCCGTTGATTATGAGGCTTGAGGGAACTTGATTCCAAGTGAAGGTGTAGTTGCCTTCGGGGAAGGGGAGTTCGAGAGAAACATTATTGCCGTTAATGGCGATTGCATCGACTTTTGCATCGGCATCAAGAAGTTGGATGCCGCAGTCTTCGTTGACTGCCCAGACTTTTGACCCGTGTGGAACAAGAGTTGTTTTGATTGAAGCTCCGGGGGCAAGTTTGTAAATTTCTTCGTTCCAGACATCGGTGATGATGTAAGATTTATCGGGATCAAGACCGATGTCGGCTGCTTTGATTTCCACTTCGAGAGCCTCTTCAAAGATATTGAAGAAACCAACGGTCTTTTTGGGCATACCGTCTGTATTTTCAAGCGTTGAGAAGTGTGGAGTGTTGAAATACAACGTACTGGGAATGAGGGCATTATCATTGCGGAAGTCATAATTTGCAAGATAAACGTCCTGACCGTTATTGACATTGCAGAGAGCTTTGCGCAGAAGTTTGAGTCTGGGATGGTTTGGTTCAAGGCTGAGTTTGCCCGCCAGTTCGACCATTGAGTGCGTAACCCAGCAGTAGTTCAATGCAAAGAGTGCGTCAACATCGTTCAAGTCCGGGAAGAGACCGACAGAGTCGCTGTTGGGTACGAAAAGATCACCGGTATGGGTTGCAAAACAGGCGATACCCCAGAGGAAATTGGTTTTGACAAAATCCCATGTGCCGCCGCCGATGTCGATTCCGTAGCGGTAATTTGTGAAAAATTCACCGAGGAATGGATTGCCCATGACAATATCGCATCCGGTCTGGAAATATCCGTCATCATCAAGGCGTTTGCGTATTTCTTTCAGCCACCAGTCACGATAGAAATAACCTGACTGATCTTTGTTTTTGTACATATTGTGGCTGTCTTCAAAAGCATAACTCCAGAAGTCGTGTTTGACACCTTCAAAACCGTATTCTGTAATTAATTTATCAAGAGCAAATTTGATGTAATCACGGACGACTTCCTGACTTACATCGAGAGGAGATGACGTTCCGACCCGGTAACTGTAATCAATAAACCAGTCGGGATGTTCTTTGTATATCGGGGTATAATGCGGACAGAAACCGCCTATCCAGATTGCCGGACGCAGACCGATTTTGCGCAATTCATCGGTGAAATGACGGATTCCATGGGGAAATTTTTCTTTGCTGATGGCGTTTTCACCTTCATAAGGAACACCGAGACCGTGAGCAGGTGTATTGGGAACATGTCCAACTGGTTTTGCGCTTGCGGCATAACCGTCATCAAGCTGTAACCAGTGGACGAGTGGGAAATTCTTTTTTATGTATTTTGCTTCATTCAGGAGCATTTCTTCTGTGAATTCACGGAAAATGCCGTCGTTCCATGAACCCCATGTCATACAGGTGCGGTTAATATCGGTTGAGCCGTATGAGGCGGGCAGGACTTTGCGCAGATGTGCGGTATAGCGATCAAATATCCGGTCATAATCTTTTGCATCATCAATTTCTCCGATATACCACTGGTCATTAAGTTGTCTGCCGGTTGCAAAATCAAGAGCATCAACAGCTTTGAATGATGAGAATAATTCAAGGGTGACATTTCCGTTTTCATGACGGACAAGATAGTTGTGATAGCATTCTTTTTGTCTTAATGTACCGTGGACGATACCGTTTGAAGTTTCATAATTTCCGAGCAGAATTGCGGGGAAAGGCTGATAAGGTGAGCGTCCGATTCTGGGATGTACTACACCGGGGTCCGCCCAGCGGTTGCCGGCTGTTTCATCGTATTCGGAATCCTTGGCATCTTCCGGTGAAAGTGTGTACAATTAAGAGTGAGACCCCAAGTCCCGTAGTGCACAGCTGCACGGACTTGGAGCAGTACGCGC
>JAFVPG010000104.1 GCA_017505415.1 Lentisphaeria bacterium
AAAGGAATCCGCGGTGCAGTTATTGCCGGTGGGATCCGTGATACAAAACAGATACTTGAACAGGATTTTCCTGTTTTTTATAAATACCGTACTTCTAATGGATCTCTCGGACGCTGTATGATAACTCATTATCAAGTTCCGATAAAAATCGGTAAAGTTACAATTCGTCCCGGTGATATTATTTTCGGTGACATCGACGGAGTTTTGTGTATTCCCCGTGAAATCGCATATGAAGTATTACTCCGTGCAGAAGGAATCGAACGCAACGAAGTGGATATTTTCAGCTGGGTCCGTCAGGGTGATACAATTTCAGAAATCATTGACAAAGGAGGATATTTCTGATGTCAGATAATATAAAATTATGCTGGCTCGGACAAGGCGGCTTTTTAATATCGTACAATAATATCAATGTGCTGATAGATCCGTATCTTTCAAATTATTGTCTGAAATTGAAAAGCGAACTCAACCATACCAGATGTACGCCTATTGTTCGTGATCCGGCAGCAATAAAGGCTGATTTTTATCTTATTACGCATGCACACGGAGACCATTTTGATCCTGAATCAATTTCTCCTGTCATGCAGAATAATCCTGATTGCCGTTTTTTGTGTACAGGAGACTGCAAAAGTAAAATAGAACAGTTTTTTCCTGATGAATTTGCAAGATTTGAATTTGTCAAAATAGGAAAAATGATATCCGTTTCTCCGGAATTAGAGCTTCATGTTATCCCGGCTGCTCATGAAGAGTTGACAAAAGATGCAGATGGCGAGTACATTGCTGTAAGTTATATGTTAAATTTTACAAAAGAACATAAAACAGTCTTTTTCGGAGGAGATACGATTCCGTATAATGGACAGGATAAAAATATTACTGCTTTGATTCCGGATGATCATGAACTTATAATGTGCCTTCCTGCCAATGGTAGAGATGAAGCTCGTCACACACTCGGAATTGTAGGTAATATGGATATAAATGAAGCAATAGAACTTGCAAAAAAATGTAATGCTAAATTACTTATCCCATGCCATATCGGAATGTTTGCAGGAAATGATGCCGTTGAAAAAATCAGTATTGAATATTGTGAAAAACATGGAATAAAAACCTTTATGCCTGAAGCAGGAAAAGATTTTTATTTGTAAATAAAAGAAAAACAATAAAAAATGAATTCATTTTTATATAATTTAACTGGAAAAATTGCTTTGGTTACCGGATCCAGTCGCGGAATTGGTAGAGCTGCCGGATTGAAACTGGCAGCATGCGGTGCCAAAGTTATTTTTCATGGAGTAAAAGATAGTGAAAAACTTTCTTCTGTTGTAGCAGAAGCCGGTAATTGTGCGGAAGCATTAACTGCAGATTTCGGTAATGCAGATGAAGTTGTTGCTTTAGCAGAAATTATAAAACAAAAGCAGATTATCCCTGATATTCTGGTGTTAAACGCATCTGTACAAAGCTATACCGGAATTGCTAATTTTGACAGTAATGAATTTGTCCGTATGTTTCGTACTAATGTTGAAAGTTCATGTATTTTGTTGAATGAGCTATTGCCTGAAATGCAGAAGAAAAAATTCGGCAGAATTATTTTTGTAGGCAGTATAAACGGTATAAAACCGGCATCGCGCTTGGCGATTTACGGAGCGGCAAAAGCAGCTTTAATGAATATTGCCAAAACAACAGCACTGGAAAATGCACATTATGGAATTACTGTCAATACAATTCTGCCGGGAGTTATTGAAACTGATCGTAATTCAGAAATTCTGAAAGATGCTGAATTTACATCCGCTCTCAAAAAAGATATTCCAATGCATAGATTCGGTAGAACAGATGAATGTGCAGATTTAATAACATTTCTATCATCAGAACAAGCAGGATATATTACCGGTAATGAAATTTCCATTTCCGGCGGCTGGCAATTATAAATTACTTGTTTCTGCGAGAATAATATTAAAATGATCAATACAAGAAACATATATAACAAATCTGTCACAGCAGGAATTTCCCTGCATGCATTAAGCTACAATATTTATTTGTATATAAAAGGGCTTTATTATGAATGAAAAAAAACGTTATGCGGTTGAAAATTTTGCTGATATTGAAGCGGTCCCGTGTCCTTGCGGAATGAGCAAAAGAGCTTTTGTCAAAGCATCAAACGGTGCGGCTACATTTCATCAGGTGGAGATAAAAAAAGATGCAGCATTGCACTATCACAAGGAACATATTGAATTGTATCTGATTCTTGAAGGCAGCGGTTTCATGGAACTTGACGGCGAAAAAATCCCCGTCAAGTCGGGAAATACTGTTTTTATTGATAAATATTGTCGTCATCGTGCATTGGGCAATATGAAAATTGCCAATGTTTCAATTCCGTCATTTGACCCGGAAGACGAGTGGTTTGATTGATAGATAACCGGAGAATAACAAAATGAAAATCACATTCATCGGCGGCGGTTCATTGCGGTTGATACCGATTTTGCGAGGTGTCATGACTGAATGTCCACAAATTTTTGAAGATTTTGAATTGAGATTTTTTGATCTTCATTCTGAACGGGCAGAAGCAGTCATCACGCTTATTCAAAATGCCCCGGAATTCCGTGATGTCAAAAAATGCCGTTTTATTTTGCCCCGGACAATAGACGAAGCATTGAAAGATATTGATATTTGCTATCTTACAATGGGCATACGCCGTGAGCCGCAAACTGTATTGGCGGCACATCTTTGCAGTGACAACGGCTTGATTTCAACAGATCAGCTGTCGTTGACCGGAGCATTCTGGGGGGTACAGCTGGGTAAAATTGTTTACAGTATTGCTGAAAAACTTGCCAAACTTTCACCCGATGCACTGATGCTGATTTTTGCCAATCCGGTTGCAGTTTACAGCAGTATGATTGAGCGTTTTCTCGGAGTTAAAGCACTCGGAATATGCGGAGGGTTCAATAATCACCGTTATGATTTAACCAGACTTTTCGGTAAGGATGAATATACGAAAAACTGTGATGTAGTTGCCGCAGGTATAAATCATATGTCATTTATTTTGCGGGGAACTTTCAATGGCGAGGATATTTATGAAAGTATTGCTCCGAAAAATTTGAATGATTCATGGCAGAATATTTTCTATGATGATTTTGTCATGCATGAAACAATGGATTTGATGTATAATACTTATCGAAAACATAAATATTTGATATTTTCAAGTGAAATCGACGGACTTTTTCATCTCGCTCCGGAAAAAATCATTGCCGTACAGAAAAAACTTCTGCCTGATATTGCCGCTTACAATCCCATTGAAGCCGGTCGTAACGCCGCAAAAAAAGTTGAAAATAATTTTAAAATCCTGCTTGATTCCGCCAAAAATCCGCTTCAGGATGGAATTTATTCAAATAATCCGCTTTTTAAAATCGACAGCCATGACATTACCATTCCGATTCTCAAAGCGTGTGCGGGAATTGAAAAAATGCGGATAGTTGCATCCGGTGTCAATAACGGAGCAATTTCTAATATGCCGTTAAATGCTGCAGTTGAATATACAATGGATATTGACGGCAGGAAAATTACTCCGGTAGAAAATCAGTTCGTTCCGGAGCCGTTTCTGGACAAAGTTTCAGCACTTTCGGAATTTCAAACTCTGCTTGGCGAAGCGATCGTCAGACATGACCACCGGATTTTTGCTGCCGCATTGAAAAAGTATTTGTATAGCAATGAAAAAGTTATCAGCAAACTTTTTGATATATTTAAAGATATTATTGATGATGAAATGCAGAAAGCTGCAACTTTTTTTGATTGAATATCAATTGCAAGATGACAGGAACAACTTTTATGAAAACTATACATGCAGATTTTTTTGATTTCCTTAAAGCAGGAAAAATATCGTTTCTTCCTTTTTGTGTGATAGATGGAGAAAATATTTTTCCGGTGTCATGCAAGAAAACATTATGGGATGATGGTTTGCAGCTGCATTGCGAATACGCAGACGGCATGACAGATGATTTTTATTACAGAGATTCTGTCTGCACCCGCAAATTCCGCAATGGTATGGCAAAAATAAAGCTGAATGAACTCGGACTTACTCTGTCTGGCATTACTTTCGGCGGGAAAACAGTTGATGATTATTTCTATCACAACGAAAATCCCCGTATTTATGAGCGTATGACTTTTCCGGTTGATTATTCCCGCACCAAAGGTGATGCCGGAGAATTGAATATGGATGTCCCGGAAATTTTTCAATGGGCAGACATCGGAGTTGTATGCGACAGGATCGGTCGCTGTCCGTATCAACCCTTTCCCGCGTTACATCTGGGAAATTACGCCTCAAAACATGGAATCATTCACGGTTCTCTTGCGCAAAATCCTTTCTATCACAATTACCTTGTTTCACATCAGCAAAATAAAGTTACTCTGGATATTTTTTCTTCTTTCAAATCTCTGTCTTACCTTGAAGTCGAATCAGGTGAAATCCTGACTGATGTCTGGTACATCGGCGCAACGGAATACGCTCATGACCTCGACCGTCTGTTTGAAGGATACACTAAAGTTCTGCGTCAAAAACTTCCGGTAAATTACGGTGCAACCAACATTAATCGTGATAATCTGGTCTGGGGAACATGGAATGATGGAATTTTCCGTGACGTAACAGAAAAACTTGTTTTGCAGGAAGCCGAATATTTGAAAAAGAATTTTCCGACCGTCCGCTGGATACAGCTGGATGACGGTTATGCTGTTGATGTGTCGCCTGCCCACGGTCTTGGAGTTCCTTATGAGGGTGAAGATGGTGTTGACCACAAAAAATTTCCCAAAGGTCTGCGCCACATGACCGATGAAATCCGCCGTATCGGACTGCGTCCTGCCCTGTGGATCGGCGGTTTGTGCGCTCATCATACAAAAATTTTCAAAGAACATCCCGAATGGTTCTGCGATTACACCATGCGTATAAAAGATGAAAGTCCTCTTGACCCGAGTATACCTGAAGCCCGTGAATATATGACTCATGCGCTTGATGTGCTGATGACTGAATACGGTTTTGACGGAATGAAGCATGACTTCTGGAGTTTTGCATTTGAAGAGTCACATCCGCTGCTTCAACGCAACACAAAATCCGGCTATTACTACCGTGACTGGTGGATGAAAGAACTTCGTAAGCGTGTTGCTTCTGACGGTTATCTGCAAACCGGCTGTGATATTGTAATGGGTAATCCGTTCCTCGGACAGTATTTTACAAATTACCGTTACGGCATAGACATCGGCAGCGGTAACTGGGAAAATGTCAAAATAAATTTTCTCTGGGGTGCGGCGTGTTTTTCATTGCATATTTCAGATATTTTTGTGCCTAATTCCGACTCTATCGGACTTTTTCCGGATTTGAATGATGTTGACGCCATGTTTGCGCTCAACTACTGCATTGCTTCCCGCAGCATGGTTGAAATTGCAGGAAAACTCAGCGAAAATCAGAATCATCCCCGTCTGCACCTCTTGAAAAAAGCCGCCTGCAATGTCAACAACGGTCAGGAAGTATGGCTGCTGGATTACGATTACCGCAAACCGGGATTTAATATCCCCAAAGGACTTTATTTCAAATCCGCATTTTTCTCTTCAGAAGAGGAAAATCCGCTTATGCCGATGCGTACTGTCGGACTTTTCAATGTTCTGGACAAAAAAATGAAAATGAGTTTGAATGCGGCAAAACTCGGACTTGATAAACAAAAAACATGGCTCATTACAAATATCTGGACTCATGAAATATTTGAAATTTCTCCCGGCAAATCAGTATCTTTCCAGCTTGAAGCGCATGGTTCAATGCTGCTTGGTATTGCAGAAAAATCTTTGGTACTTCTGGATGCAAATGTCAAAATAAACACTGTAATAAAAAAAGATAATTCACTTTCACTTGATTGTGCATTTTCAGTCCCTGACGCAGAATTTCTTTTCTCTGAAAAAATCAAAAATGTTTCCTTCAACGGTAAAAATATCAAAACAGAAATAAGAGAAAATTCCTGCAAATTTGATCTTAAAAAAGCCGGTATTTACACTTTTGAATTTTAAGTAATATAATCTTTTCTGGAGAATACAGATGAATTTTTATAAAATGGCAGATATGTCAATGAGTGATGTCCGTGAATATTTGAAAAATAATCAGACAATAATTTTTCCATACGGAGTAGTTGAACAGCATGGATGTCATTTGCCGTTGTCAACAGATATTCACAATGCTGAAATGATTTCAGAAATAATCGCCGAAGGTTTGGATTGTATAATTGCACCAACTTTGAATTATTGTTTTTCAGGGGGGATGCTGCCGGGCACGATCAATGTCAAACCCAACCATTTTTCCGAAATGGTTACAGATATTATTGAATCTTTGACTGTTCAGGGGTTCCGTAATATCATTATCGTTCCGGGACACGGCGGCAGTGAAAGTCTGGAAAATCTCCGTGAATCGCTCCGTATTGCCAAATGGATGAATCCATATCTTCATCAGACAAATATTTTTCTGATTTCTTTTGAGGAATATTCTCCGCTGGCGTATCAGGCAGTTTTTGAGGAACATGATTTTCATTCCGGCAAACTTGAAACATCTATGATGCTGGCTTACCGACCGGATCTGGTTCACATGGAAAAAATTGAAATGGATCCTCCTGAAGTGGCTGAACGTTTGCGACAGGATCCGGATTCATACCAGCATAAAGTTTTCCATACGGAAATGGTTGAAGAAATCGCCACGACTTCACAGCGTGCTGATGTTAAGATCGGAGTAATGGGTCATCCTGAATTGGCAAATCCTGAATTCGGCAGAGAAGTACTGTCAGAAGTCCGTAAAAATCTCATTCCTGCATTGAAAAAAGCGATATGTTAATGATATTTTTTTAACATTAAAAAATTCATCTCCAGAATAACGTTTATGGTAGTGCGGTGCCGTGTTGCTTCATCAACAAGAATGTAAATGTAGTGGAAGTTGGATATCAGCGGAAATCTTCCAGAATAACGTTTGTGGTAATGCAGTGCCGTGTTGCCCGGCTTCGGGAGCTGACGCTCCTCTACGCCGCGGCAGTCTTCCACTCGCCGTCTTCGTGCTTCGCACTTCGCCGTGCCAAGCGTGTTCGCTCGTCTGCGCCAACGGCTTGCCGAGGCGAAATCTCGGCTTTGCCGAGATGAAGACTGGTGGGCCTTGCAAGGAAAATTGTAATAAATCTCTTACACTCAAAACAGCAAAATCTGTTCGAGTTTGGAACTTGCTTTTATTTGAATAAATCTTCTCCCAAATTCTCCACCAAGCAGAAAAAAACAAGTCGGCTGTTCATATTTCTGTAATCCGCACCGCTCAAAATTAGCACGCTTGAATATGGCTAATGCTTTTCCTGAAAATCGCTTCACTTTTGTTCAGAAAAACTCAGAATAAAACTTTTTGTGAGTTGTTTGCATGTCTCTTGATTTTTAGATAAGCCCAAACTGGGCTGAATTACTCCAGGCCAAAGTATGCATAAATAGTGGAACAAGAATCCACTATATTGCTTCGCGACACAAATACGAAACAACTTTTCGGGACTTTCTCATAAAAATCCACGAAAAGTTGTTTATATCACAAAATTTCACTTTCCTGTATTTTGAGATTCTAAAAAATAATATTCACCGGCGGGTATATTTTTAAGTTGAATTATTCCTTTTTGATCTGATTTTACAATAGCAGAATATCCGTTATCGGATGTCAGGTTAAATTCTGTATCGGGTATTGTTTTCATTCCAATAAAAAAATCAGTCACTGAAATTTTTTCCTGATCTACCTTCAGACTAAATACGATGGATTTCATCTCATCAATTTTTGAGCCGCATAAATTTTCTTTTTTCCCTTTTCTGAATGGATGTGTCATGTTTTGCCGGAAACTGAAAAAAAAGAAACTCACAAAAGCTCCCATTCCTGAAGCTAAAGACGCATTAACACCTTTGGGTAAGGCCGTACCTAATACAGCTGATTTTATAATTTCTTGAACAGCATTGTCAGAAAAATGAGGCAATATTTTATCTAAAACATTTATCAAAGCTTGAGGCGACTGATAGCGTTTAGACGGAGTTTTCTGCAACATTTTCATTACAATTTTGGCTGTAATAGAAGATATTGACGGATTTTTTAACCTCGGATCCGGGATAGATTCCGAAAGCATTTTATGAACAATGTCATAGGTGTTTTTTCCTGTATACGGAGGACTCCCTGTAAGCATTTCATACAAGGTGGCTCCCAAACTGTAAATGTCGGATCTGATATCGACTTCTTTCGGATTTTCAATCTGTTCCGGAGACAAATACGCAGGCGTACCGATCATTGCATCGCTTTGTGTTATATTGGCATCATCACTATCGTTTTTGGCAATCCCCAAATCAGCCAGTTTTACTTCTCCGTGCCTTGTAAACATGATATTATCCGGCTTTATATCCCGATGTATAATATTGTGTTCCGCAATTCCTTTTAATGCAGATGCGATGCACCTTGCTATCAGCAAGACTTGTATTTCCGGCAATTTTTTCTGTATTTTCAGAATTCTTCGCAGGTTTCCTCCGTCGATAAATTCCATAACAATATAAGAGACATCCTGTTCCACATCCGCTTCTGCATCCATAACGCCGACAATGTTGGGATGGCGAATGTCAGAGGCAATATGAGCTTCCCGCATAAAACTTTCATAAAAGTCATAATTTTCTTCTTTGACAGAAT
>JAFVPG010000011.1 GCA_017505415.1 Lentisphaeria bacterium
ACTGCCATGTTCCGCTGATATGTACATCCATGAGACGTGTTTCAGAGTTGTATGCTTTATCGGCAATATTGAAACTTTTTTCAGTTACATTCTGTGTATGCGCTCCATGACTGAAACGCAATGCAGAAAATTCCCTGTCATTGACAACTATACGGGGTACTTCTTCATGTCCTGTTATTCTGCAATCTGCAAGAGGAGCTTTCCGCTGATTCACCACTGTCACCGAACGTTCAATAAAATTCACAATCTTATTCAAACGGTATCCAGCCGGAGCATTTCCGAGAGCCAGACGGTCAGCGTATATCCGCAACGTATATTTCCCTTTAAGCATAAATTGCGGATCAAAAGCAAACTTTATTTTCCCCCTGCCTTTTTTCAGCATATCTTCTGTTAAAGGCAAAACCTTGAACTTGGAAATCACATCTTTTTTATCATTTATCAAATGGAAATACAGAGCCGCATCTCCGGTAATATCTTCAAATCCCGGTTCCGCATTCAAAACAAAATCAGCAGAAACATTGTATTTTCTGTCCACTGCGATCTTATCTGGAAAGACTATATTTTTCAATTCGATAGAACCGGCATTCCCCAGAAAACGGTACGGAAGACGGGCAAAAGAACCGGGTGTTGCCTGCCCTCTTACCCGTGATTTTTTGAATTTTCCGGAATTGAAATCAAGAGTATTCCAACCTTTTTCAAAAACAACTGAACTCTGCCATGTTTCATTGGAACCAAATCGCATAAAGCGGTTTGTCCGGTCGCTGTTTTCCAATAATATATCAACATTGACACCGCCCGGCGCCATGTTGTTTACGACCTCAAAAGCAATCAGATTTTTTCCGTTTTTCAGATAAGGAGCGAGTTCAAAAATACTCACCCAGTTCCATTTCATAAGTTCCGCTGCCGGAGCTATTTTTCTGCCATTGATATAAACTGTAAGTTTATCACAGGGCGGCGGGGCTCCGAGATTGCGGGTGGCAATCTGCATTTTCATGCTTTTTACCAACTTTGTATCGCCGACAGTAAACACTTTACGGAAATAAACCGGCTTGGCTGCAGAATTGAATTCATCACGATTCCAAATCCATTTTGAACTGTTCCACCAGCGGTATTTTTCTGATTCAGGCTCAATACTCTCTGCTCTTACAGCATCAAAATCCCCCTCACCTGCAAGCTGCAGTTTTACATAAGCAGTTCCTTGCGGCGGAGTTATCTTTTTATTGAAAATCTTCCAATCTCTGCTGCCCGGCAAATCAAAAAAGGTTTCAGATATTTTTTTGTCAAAAATATCATTGAATACCAGAGTCACTCTGCCTCCATCTGCAAGTTTATGGGCAAGACTCAAAGAAAAATCATACTCTTTTATCAGCTCAAAGACATTTTCTACTGCAGAGTCTTTGTTGATATGCAGAGCATTTTTCCCGGCATAAGCCGCATTATTTATTTTGGCACTGCCACTGACAATATTCCAGTTCTGGGCTGTTTTTGCATCATTATATGCAAGAGTTTCAAATGAACCGTTGCTGAGCATTGAACCGCTTTTGTCACTGAAAAAAATATACCGCAAAGTCGCATTATCCAATTCACGGGGAATCGGAGTAAAACGCAATTTTTTTATTTTTCCCTTCCAGAAACGGTTTTTGGAACAATCAACAGAATTTTCAAAAATAACATTAAAACCTCTGACCGGCACACGGATGCGGCGCTCTTTGCTGAAATCCTCACCTTCACGGGCAAAATACAGCCAACCGCCGCCATATTCTGCGGCAGAAATCCCATAATTGAAAAGGTTGAAAACATCAGCATTCAAACCATCTTTCAAATCTATTTCAATTCCCTGCGAAGCAACACCATGCAGATAAAGTCCGTCATCTTTCCGGATGGCTTCAAGTTTCTTTGATACTTGCCAATCTTTCCCATTGCCGTTTCTGCTGAAATCCCATGATAAATCAATACCTGAAACTGTATTGCAAATCACAAAAAAAAGACAAAAAAATCCCATTATCCGCATAAACAAACTCTCCTCTTTTCAAAAACAGAACTTTTACGGCAATGCGACAGATACCCCTTTGTGGACAACAGTTGTGTCAGGAAGAGTATTGCCAAGCACCTTGCGTATCTCATTCAAACCGAGAGTTCCGACATGTCCATCGGCAAATGCCATATTGGTACGGTCAGAATGATCAAGAATTGCAAGATTTTTACCGAAATGCGGACGGCGGCGATTATCAGATGCTCTGTAAGTTTCTGCAAAAAGCAGATAATTTGAGGGTGCAGACAAAGAGGAAAACAAGACATACATACCAGCTGCATCCGCCTTGTCGACCGGAGTACCGATGGGACGGTAAGCAGAAGTTTTTTCAACGTAATAAGGAGCATTATCTTTGTACTGCGGAACAGAATAAAGCTGGGAATATTCAAGATCTGCTGAACCTTTGGGAGCATTGGGGCATGTAACAATCTTGTAACTGGAAAGATACTTACCGCATTCAGCTTCACCGCTGTCATATTTCAATTTACCTTCAATCAATGCACCAAGCAGATATTTACGTGCAGTTTCAACAGAACCATTAACATAATCTCCGGTTTTAAGAACAGCACGACCATTACTGTCATCAGAGTACATCAAAGCAGCCTGTGCGCACTGTTTCATATTGCTTACGCAAGTTACACCTCTGGCGCGCTCTCTTGCTTTATTGAGTGCAGGCAGAAGCATACCGGCAAGAATAGCAATAATGGCGATGACGACCAACAATTCAATCAGCGTGAACGCTGATTGAGTGAAGATGTGAAGATGTGAAGAGCTTTTTTTGCGGATGCAAAAAAAGCGTGAAGTGCGCCCTTGCGGGCGTGAGGATGTGTCGTTTTTATTTTTTGAAAAACAGTTCTGTTGTGCAGTAGTAACGAGCAGTTCGAGGAGAGTGAATGTTTTTTTCATGATTTTATCCTTTCTGAAAAAGTACAGTATAGGGGTGGGTAACTGTATTACTATAATTCAGACAGGATATTTTGTCAATGGATTATATTTTCAATAACATAGATTATCTTTTCAAAATTCAAGATTATTATTTTCAAGAAAACTTTCGTTTCCATGAATAATATGCAGTACTCCGCTGTCACGGTTACGATAACTTTTCGGCGAAAATCCCGTAAGTTTGCGGAACTGCCGTGAAAAATACAATGGATCAGTAAAACCAACCGCTTCAGCAACCTCGGCTATCGTCATATCCGAACGGCTGAGAAAATTCATTGCTTTATGTATGCGCAACCGCAAAAGCCATTCGATCGGTGATACATTGAAATCTTTTTTGAACTTGCGGCAGAATGTACTCTGCGACATATTTGTCATACGGGCAAGTTCATCCAATGCAATACAATTCTGAAAATTGCGCATCATATATGAAACTGCCGCACCTATATCACTGTTTATGCGTTCTTCTGCGATATTATTGTGCATATTCTGCAAAATGAGAACAAGAGCATTTATAAAATTTGCAGTCTGTATCAATTCGGTTCCCGGCAAATCCGACAATCCCCCCATTGCTATGGAATCAAGCAGAATATCAAGTTCCGACATTGTTGCTGTGCCGACGATCAATTCCGGATGAATATGTTCCGTTTCCTCAGAAAAGAGGTCATTGAAACCGGGAATATTCTCAAGCTGCGCCTTAAATTGACGCAGCAATTTTCTATCAAACATAAAAGTCAGCAAAGTCAACTGCTCGGAATACAAATACCTGTGACAATCTACAGGACGTATTAAAAATATCTGTCCCGGACGAAACTGATAATCATGACCATTTATTTCATGTATCCCGCTTCCCTTCATCACTACAACCAATTCATAAAAATTATGTCTGTGAAGTTTAGTCGCCGCAAGCTCTCCGTCACTTTCCTCATAAAAATGTACGACTTTCAGGGCGGCAATCTGCCGCCCTGAAGAATACTTCTCCAAAAGGAGTTTATAAACTTTTTCCTTCTTTTTTTTCTGCATTCTGTATTTAACGTTTTTGAGTTTTTCCCTCATTGACAATGCCTTCACGCTGACGGCGGTATTTTGAATCAGTCGGAGCTTTTTTGTGGCCTGCCTCAATGAAAGCATCTTTAGCAGACTTTGCTTCACTGCTTACGGTATTGAATTTTTCAGAAACATGACTGTCGATTTTTTCCTTGTTCTGCATATAGAAATAATAAGCAACAGCGGCAATTATCAGAATAATAACAAAAGTTACAAAACCTTTCACGCCTCTTTTGCGGTTATTTCTGGCTGTATCTTCTATGATGTAAGAAGAACGGCTCTTGGCGGCAATGCCTTTTTGCATACACTCATCGGAACAGTAAACATCAGCTTCATCCACAACTGCACACTCTTCGCAGAGAGGTTTTCCGCAGGCGGCGCATTTATAAACAGCTTCACGGTCAGGATGATTCAAACATACCATAATATGACTCCTTTCGTTATGTGTCTGAAAAAATTATAGCACAATTTTTCGCTGTTGTCAACTGTTAAACAGTTTTTTTCCGGAATTATTATAAAAAAATTTGCTTTTAACGATAATTCATGTATTTTATTCCAAAATAAATGTTCATAACACTTGACTTTTTCTGAACAGGAATTATTTTATAATAAAACCACACAGTACCATTAAAAGAATAAAGGACTTATTAGTATGATAACTGCAATTATTGTCGGTGCGGGACACAGAGCAATGTGTTATTCGCATCTCTCTATCGTTCAACCGGAAAGAATCAAAATCGTCGGTGTAGCCGACCCGAATCCATTCCGCTGCAAACAGGCGGCAGAGAAATACGGCTTCGGTGAAGATATGATCTTTCACGATGCAGCTGAACTTGCCTCAAAAGGGAAACTTGCCGACTGCGTTATCAACGGCACAATGGATGCCGATCACGTTCCGACCTCACTGCTTCTGCTGGAAGCAGGTTATGACATCCTTCTGGAAAAACCCTTCGCCGTCAGCGAGGAGGAAGTCCGCATTCTTGATGAAGCCGTCAAACGCACCGGCCGCAAAGTAATGATCTGCCACGTTTTGCGTTATGCTCCCTTCTACGTTGAAATCAAAAAGCGTATTGCCTCCGGAGAAATCGGCGAAGTCATCAGTATTCAAACCTCTGAACATGTCAGTTATCACCACATTGCCAACTGCTTTATCCGCGGCAAATGGCGCCGTCATGATGTCTGCAAATCTTCCATGCTTATGTCAAAATGCTGTCATGACCTCGACCTTATCGCATGGTTCATGAGCGGCATTGCTCCGAAAAAAATCTCATCTCTCGGCGGCAGACACTTTTTCTGCAGAGAAAAAGCACCCGCAAATTCAGGTGAATACTGTCTCCTTGACTGCCCCATAGAAAAAGATTGCATGTATTCCAACCGTCAGATAAACCTCAATCATCCCCAACGCTGGAGTGCTTACGTCTGGACCAATATCGAAGATATTAAAAATCCGACTGCCGAAGATTACGAAAATGACCTCAAACGCAAAGATAACCCCTATTCCCGCTGCGTCTGGAAAATGGATAACAACGTTGTAGACCGTCAAGCCGTCATGGTCGAATTTGCCAACGGAACTGTCGCAACTCACAATATGATCGGCGGCACTTCACGCCCATGCCGCAAAATTCACATTATCGGCTCAAAAGGTGAAATAGAAGGCGTTATGGACGATAATAAATTCGTCGTCCGGAAAATAGATACCCGTCCCGGTCATGAATTTGAACTTATCGAAGTCAATCTGAATGATGAAGGCGATACCACCGGAGCATTCGGCGGACACGGCGGCGGCGACCAGCGTGTAGTGGAAGACTTTGTTTCCGTTCTGGAAGGAAATCCCCCCTCAATTTCCTGCACTTCTCTTGCAGATTCCATCAACGGACACCTCATCGGCTTCCTCGCTGATAAATCACTTCAAACCGGCAAAGTCATAGAACTGTAAACACCTCAAAAATCAATCTTAATTCTATTCACAACATAAAAAATTATGGGCAGTATGCTGTTTTTACAACATACTGCCCATATTAATTATACTGACTGTACTTTCAGATCAATATTGAATGTCCGGAGTGATCGGGTCGTAGCGGGGATGTTCGACTTTCGGAATACGGGTTCCGCCGCAGCGGTAAATCGCAGGCGGAGCATCACATTCAACCTTGAATGTGGGACGGAAAGTCTGACGGATATTTTCCGGAATTTCAAAATGAAGTTTGCCGCCGTTCTGAGTAAACGGAATATCCTGCCCCTGACAGGTGATTTTCAATGCCTTGCACTGCAAACCGGTCAAAGTATAAAATGCAGGATGATACTTCATTATGATAAAAAGATTGTTCTTTGAACAGGTGAAATCAGCCTGAGTATCCCAATCACCTCTGTCATCAGGAGATGCGACTGTCGGAGTCAACGGCATGGGGTCACAATCAGTGAGAGCCTCTTCTCCGCCGTTTTTGAGCCATGAACCGACTTTACGGAGGATTTCAACAGTAGCTTCAGGAATTGAACCGTCACCTCTGGGGGCAACATTCAGCAGCAGATTGCCGCCGCCTTCGGCACAGGTTTTAAGCATATTTGAGACCTCAACCGGATGTTTCCAGGTATCATCACCTTCAACATAGCCCCAAGAATTATTGAGAGTCATACATGCTTCCCACGGACGGTAGGGAACAGGAGCTGTCAAGTGACGTTCAGGAGTTCCGAAGTCACCGGGCAGACAGTTTCTGCCGTTGAAAATCAAACCGGGATTGATCTCTTTGAGCATGGCATTCATTTTCTCTGCCTGCCAGCCTTCTGCATTGAAGGGCCACCAGCCGTCATACCACATGACATCAATGGGTTTGAATTTTTCGACCAGTTCCTTCAACCGGGCAAAGGTTGCATCAATAAATTTATCATAATCTGCTTTATTCTCCAGAGCGCAAACTGCATCCGGCTGATCAAACCAGTTGTTCAAGCTGTGATAAAGTGCGATTTTAATACCGTACTTACGGCAGGCGGCAACCATTTCAGCAACGAGGTCACGTCCGCAGATTTTGACTGAATTGTGTTCAGAAAGTTCAGTATCAAACAGGCGGAATCCATCATGATGCATGGTAACAAAAACGATATATTTCATACCTGCATCGACGATGAGCTGACAGATTTCTTCCGCATTGAATTTTTCCGGATTGAATGTTTTTGCAATCTCACGCATCTCATCAGCAGAGAGCTGTTCACGGTTCATCACCCATTCACCGCGCCCCATGGAACTGAACAGACCGTAATGGAAAAACATTCCGTACTTCAATTTTACAAACTCTTCAGGTGTCATCTTTTTATCCTTTTCTGTAAACTGTTTTTAATATTTAATATCCGGAGTTATCGGATCATAGCGGGGATGTTCAGCCTTCGGGATACGCATACCGGCGGTACGGTAAATAACCGGTGCTGAATCACATTCGACCTTGAAGACCGGACAAACAACATTCTGAAATTCAACCGGAACATCAAACGAAAATTTATTTTCTGTCTGCTTGAACGGAATATCAACTCCGTTGCAGGTAATTCTCAACACTTTATTCTGCAAGCCTGCAAGTGCATAATATTTTGGCTGATATTTGGAAATAAGAAAGAGATCATTGCCCTTGCAGGTAAAATCGACCTGCGGGTCCCAGTCTCCGCGATCCCCGGCTTCCGGCAACATCGGAGAAAACGGCATAGGTTCACAATTTGTCAATGCTTCATCGCCGCCGTTTCTTAACCATGAACCGACATCTTTCAAAATGCGTACGGCTTCGTCCTGAAATGCCCCATCAGGACATGGAGCAATATTAAGCAGCAGATTTCCTTTGTTTACGGCCGCAAATTCAAGCATTTTGATTATCTGATAAGGCTGTTTGTAACATACATTGCCATTCTGATAACACCATGTATCACTCATGGGAATACATGTTTCCCACGGACGGTAAGGTTTGGGAATGTCAAAATGCTGTTCAGGAGTTGCATAATCCCCCTCAAGACAATTTCTGCCGTTAAAAAGCAGATCCGGCTGTATCTTGCGGAGCATGGCATTCATTTTTTCCGCCTGCCATCCTTCTGCATTGAAGGGCCACCATCCGTCATACCAGATGATGTCTACCGGTTTGAATTTTTCGACCAATTCTTTGAAACGGGCAAAAGTTTTGGCAATAAAAATATCATAATCTTTTTCATTTTCAAGAGCTGCAACAGCATCCGGCTGTTCGTACCAGTTGTTCAAACTGTGATAAAGACCAATTTTCAAACCATACTTACGACAGGCGGCAACCAACTCCGCAACGAGGTCACGTCCGCACATCTTATAAGAATTAAAATCAGTAAGTGCGGTATCATAAAGACAGAAACCTTCATGATGCATAGTCGTAAAAACAATATATTTCATTCCTGCATCAACAGCAAGTTTACATATTTCTTCGGCATCAAATTTTTCCGGATTGAATTTTTTAGCGATTTCGTACATTTCTGACGGAGGTATCTGTTCACGATTCATCGCCCATTCACCGCGTCCGAGCATACTGTACAACCCGTATTGAATAAGCATTCCGTAACGCATGGAAACAAATTCTTGTATTGTCATAAAAACTCCTTTTGTAATTTTTATGATACTATACAATACAAAAATGATTTTACAACTTGCTTTTTCAAAAAAATATGATACATTGCTTTCCGGAGGTTTTATATGGCAGGAAAAAAATCAAAAAAAAAGACTGATACATCAAAAAAAAATGATATTGTGAAAAAAGGAGCTGATACTGTAAAAAATATCAGCAGAACATATTATAAAGTTAAAAAGGCAATGTATCTTGCCGCCGCAGTCGCAACTGTTTTCGGACTCAGTTTTGCAGGTTCATTTTTCAGAGATCCGCAATCTGCATTAAGTACATTCTCATACGAAGTACATGACATCGTATATGAAATTTTCTCTGATTTCGATAATCTTGAATACGGAATTCCCGGCAGACAGGACACGATCATCAACCGTGAAGGTTACGCTATCGGATATTCAAATGCCATGAAACAACCGCTCTGGGTCTGTTACAATCTTACTGCAGAAGAAGTCAGCAGTGAAAAGGCCAAAAGAGGTAATGACTTCCGTTCTGACTGGAGACTCTGGGGCAAATCTGCCCAGCTTGAAGATTATAAAGGATCAAAATATGACCGTGGCCACATGGCTCCTGCCGCCGATATGACATGGAGCAGCAAAGCAATGAGTCAGTCATTTTTCATGTCTAACATGTCGCCGCAGGATGCCTCTTTGAACAGAGGGGCATGGAAAAAACTTGAATCTCATACCCGAAAAATGGCAAAAAAATATAAAAAAATCCATGTTATTTCCGGTCCGGTCTTTATTAATGCCAACAAAAAGTATATCGGCAAAAGCCGCGTCGGAGTTCCCGAAGCATACTTCAAAATTCTTTATGCTCCGGAACAAAACGAAATGATAGGATTCATCCTGCCCAATAAAGATACAAGTCCGCAACTGAAAAAATATGCAGTCAGCGTCTATGATGTTGAAGATGTATCACAACTTGAATTTTTTATGAAACTCTCTCCTGATGTCCGTAAAAAATTAAAGATTTCAGTCAATAAAGAATTCTGGAATTTATAAAATATTGACAGCGTGCAAAGCGGTTTATCAATGCATTACATTTTGACTTGAAAGATGAATGTTTTCCCCTGTTGCTCTCTTTTCATCAAGCCTTCAACGAGGAATCTTCCGCAGGCTCAGCCACATTAAGGTATTACCGTATTTGCTTACGCAATATACTCCAATTACCTCATATTATCAGTCAATATTCAGTACAAAACCAATGTCAATAAGTTTTCTTCCTGCTTTCCCGACTGTAATTTTTTATAACAGAGGCACTCTGGAAATTTCACGCTGATCAGGATAATCACGGCGCAGAAGTTCAATATCGTCTTCGTCAAGTTTCAGATTGACGGCGGCAATATTATCCCACTGATGAACGGGATCAATGCTTCCGGCAATGGTTGTAACATTAGTTTGTGCGGTCAGCCATGCCAGTGCAAGTTGTTGGAGTGACACATCATATTTGGCGCAAAGGTCATCAGTAAGACTGCAATCTTTGAGGTATTGCAAGGGACGCCATGCCTGCATGATGACATCATTTTCCTGACAGAAAGGAAGTAATTCTTTTTCAGGTTCACGGCAGACAAGGCTGTATTCAACCTGATTTATAACAATTGGGGCTTCTGAAATCTGCATAGCACGTTCAAGCCGCTCTGCTTTGAAATTGCTCACACCGATATATTTGGTAATTTTCTGTTGAACAAGTTCATTCATGGCATTTATTGTTTCTTCAAGCGACACATTTTCATCTATCTGATGATATAGATAGAGGTCGAAATGATCGGTTTTTAAACGGTTGAGAGAATTTTCAGCAGCGCGCCAGACGTCATCACGGCGCAGATGCGTTTTCCAAACCTTGGAACAAATTTGATAACTGTCACGTTTTGCACCGCGCAGAGCCATGCCGATGAGAGTTTCGGCATAACCGTCAGCATAATATTCAGCGGTATCGATCCACGTAATTCCGCTGGTAACGGCATTTTCGATGG
>JAFVPG010000105.1 GCA_017505415.1 Lentisphaeria bacterium
ATTGACATACTTTGCCACCGGCGCATCTTTTTCAAGAGTTCTGGCACTGAAACCAACGACTTTGCCGTTTTCGTTCCAGATAGAAAAAGTCAAACGCCCCTTGAAATGGTCATATAGTGTTCTGCGTTCATCATTTCTGCGTACCGTGCCGGTGGCAACCATCTCATCATCCGTATAACCTTTTGCACGGGCAAACTTTACAGCGGCATCCCACTCATCGGGAGAATAACCTATTCTGAATTTGTGTATAACATCATCTGTTATCCCCCTCTCATGCAGATAATCAAGCGCACGTTTGCCGCACGGTGCAAAAAGTGACTGTTCAAAAAATTGTGTGAAATCTTCACACAAACGGTACAGCCTTTCACGCTCATCCGCCCGTTCACGCCCGGATTTGCCGCCGGCTTCATAAGTGACCTTTTCAGGAATTATAACACCGCACCTTGATGCAAGCAGATGTACCGCATTGGGAAAATCAACGTTTTCACGTTCCATGACAAAACGGAAAACATCTCCGCCTTTGCCGCAGCCGAAACAATGATAACTCTGACGATTCTCATTCACTGTAAATGACGGAGTTTTCTCCTGGTGAAAAGGGCATAATGCTTTGTAAACACCGTTGCCACCCCTTTTCAAATGCACATAAGAACCGAGCAGGTCAACAATATTGACCCGTGAACGTATCTCTTCTACGATTTCATCAGGAATTGCCCGATTCATAAATTTTTTCTCCGGAATTGACTCAGCGGTATTTGCGTTTAATTTTGTTCAGACGTTTCTCCACATCTCTGCGCAATGAAGCCAGAGCAGGATCAGAAGCCCCCTGTTTCAGAAAAACCTGATATTTGGAAGCTGCCAACGCCGGTTTCCCGTAAAGGCAATCAATTGCAACAGCATAATTATAATTGGAAAAAATATTTTTCCCGATACGGTCAGCCAACCCGAAAGCAATGGTGGCTTTGCTTTTATTGCCCCGCAGAGCATAAGCATGCCCGAACATGGTCTGCCCCTCGTAACTGTTGGTAATTTCACTGTCTTCAGCAGCGATTTTATTCAAATATTCCAGAGCCTTTTCTGACTTCAAAGTAACGGCAAGATTTGCCAGCAGGATCAAAGTATTGACATCATTTTTCTTCAGATTATGTGCTTTTTCCAAATACCCCATGGCTTCAGCCGCAGTATCTTTGATGTAACTGTAAAGTCTGCCTACAGTATAAAGTACGATAAAATTATTGGGGGCAAGACGCAATGCCTGCAATGCAGAATCCAATGCCAGCTGACGGTCGTTGCATTTTTCCGCCATGATTGCACGCATAAGCAAAGCCTCAACATTATCCGGACTTACCATACACGCTTCTTTTGCAAGCATCAGAGCATCTGAATTTTTGCCGTTTTGAGCCTCTCTGGCAGACATTTGAAGCAGAGTATCTGCATCATTGGCAGTCCCCGGACAACCGGTAAAAACAGCGGCAAAAAGAACTGCAAAAATAATGACAAAACTTTTTTTCACCATCATGATAAGCCTGTCATTCCGCCTTTTTGGCAATACGCTGTGCAAGTTTTTCTGAAATCTCAGCCATTTCACCATCGGCGTATGAGAGCTGACGCCAGTTCCAATGAAATCCATCCTCTATCCAGCGTGGCACAATGTGCAAATGCGCATGCATAACAACCTGACCGGCGGCAGTTCCGTCAGCCAGATGCAGATTGTATGCATCAGCTTCAAGCTCACGCTTGAGAGCAATACCGATACGGCTGCCGATCTTCATCATTCTGCCGACAGTTGCCTCATCGACAGCGGCAACGGATTCATGATGTTCTTTGGGAATCACGAGGACATGACCTTTGTTGATGGGAGAAATGTCAAGAAAAGCATAAACAAGTTCATCTTCATAAACTTTTGCAGAGGGGATCTCACCTGCAATGATCTTACAAAAAATACAGTTTTCCATATTTATAACCTCTAATTTATTTGAATTTTTCTGCAAACCGGCACGATCTCCGATGCCCTGCCGGTAATGTAATCGTATGTGACAAGTGCCGCATCCAGACGGATACAGCCTGCTTCAACAACATTCAGACGGGACGGCATTCCGCTGGTAAATTTTCGCACAACATCCTCTACTTCCCGACCAAGTACAGAAGTGTCAGCACCGGTCATTCCGGCATCTGCCATAAAAGCACAGCCACCGGGACGCACAACAGCATCATTGGTCTGAACATGAGTATGAGTTCCGATAACAGCAGTAACCCTGCCATCCAGAAAATAGCTCATGGCAATCTTTTCGCTGGTTGCTTCAGCATGAAAATCAACCAGTATCGTTTTTACCGTCGACGGCAAAGACTTCAAAATGTTATCAACCGTCTCAAACGGACAGTATGCACTGTCACGCATAAAAACTTTTCCCTGAAGATTTATGACTGCAATATCTCCTCCCGCAGGGTTGCGGAAAATACCGAAACCTCTGCCCGGCTGAGTCTTGTGCAGATTCGCCGGACGTACCAGATTGGGAATGGAATTGATTTCAGCATCAAAACCTTTCTGATCCCAGATATGATCGCCGCCGGTGAAGACATCGACGACATCGGACATTTCAGCAAGGCAGCGTTTGGTCATTCCATTACCTCCGGCTGAATTTTCAGCATTGGCAATGACAAAGGAAATACCGAGTTCACGGCGCAATTCAGGCACAAGAGTACGGACGGCTTCTCTGCCGCCTTTGCCGACAATATCACCGATAAAGAGCAGTTTCATTATGCCTTATTTCTCCGGATCGACAATTGCAAACATCAGATTGATTTCAAAAACCACTTTGCCGTCCACCTTCATAACGCCCTGACCTTTGCCGAAACGTGAAGATTTACCGGAGGGCAATATGAGTTCACAAACAAGCTGATCCCCGGGATATACAGGAGCATAGGATTCAGCATGATCTATCGTCATAAAATAACCGAGTTTACCCTTGTTTTCCGGACGGGAAAGAACAAATGCACAACCTGCCTGTGCCATGATCTCGCAGAGAATTGATTCCGGCAGCACCACATAATCATCAGGACATCCCTGGAAAATCTCTTCATTGATTGAAAGATTTTTGATTGCAGTAAGTTTATTGTCATCTTCGATCTTAACAACATTATCGACCAACAAAAACGGGTAACGATGCGGAATAAGAGACTGGATTTTAAGGGTATCCATCAGAGTTTCAGGAGATTTGTCATACTCAGTAAAAAGTTCCGGCATGGTATTGGGCATGATCTTCTGACGGATAGCCAGAGTAATAGTTGCTTCACAGGTAACGCCTGATTTATTGGAAGTACGGCATTTGACAACAGCTTCGGAGGTTTCAACAGAAACAAGGTCAGCTTCAACCAGAATACGATCGCCGGGAGTAACGGGATTACGGAATTTCACCTTATCGACTTTGCGCATATAAATATTCTGGGATTTTACCGGAGTCAATCTGTCAACAACGAGGATTTCAGCCAGCTGCTTCATTGTTTCAACCTGCAAAACACCCGGCATGACCGGCTGAACAGGGAAATGTCCCTGAAAGAAAAGTTCATTCATAGTGATATTTTTTACTGCAGTTGCACGAATGTCGCTTTCCAAAGCGACACGGTCGAGCATCAACATGGGGTAACGGTAAGGAAGCAGTTGTCGGATTTCCTTAACATTCAAAATTTTAGCCATAATAAACTCCTTTTTTATATTAATTCTGTTCTTTTAATTGCATTTGCATCATACTTGCAAGTTTAACATTGAAAAAATGACCCGGTTTGATTGCCATAACATCTGCTTTGACCCTGCGGCCGCACAGATAAAGATCACCGATGAGGTCGAGAATTTTGTGACGTACGATTTCATCCTGATGGCGCAGTTCCTCCTTGCAGATAATTGCACCATTGTGAATGATAGCCGCTGCATCCAGACTGCCGCCTTTGCACAATCCCATGCCGATAAGCTGGCGCAAATCAGCAAAATTTACAAAAGTTCTGGCATCTGCGATCTCTTTTTCATAACTTTCCGCCGTAACATCCAGAGAAAAATACTGCGGATCATACGGACATCCCGCGAAAGATGCTGTACATGCAATATGCAGTTTATCCCCCGGGAAAATTCCGATATGAGTATCTTCATGGCGTACATAAAGCGGTGTTTTTACTTCATAATAAAGAGCTTGTGCATCCTGTTCAACGATCCCCGCCTCTTTTACCAGCTCAAAAAATCCCATAGCACTGCCGTCAAGGATCGGCGGTTCTGTACCATCCATATCCACAATACAATTATCAACTCCGAAAACATGCAGAGCCGACATGATATGTTCAATAGTATAAACGGCACATTTTTCATTACCGATAGTCGTACCTCTGCGGGCATCCACTACATTTGATGCCAATGCCCGTACCTCAGGTTTTCCCGGCAAATCGACACGGCGGAAAATTATCCCCGTATTCTCCGGAGCAGGATTCAAAGTCAATGTGGCACGCACTCCGGTGTGAAGCGCAATACCGTTGATCGAAACCTTTTTGGCGATTGTCTGTTGTTTTTCCATAAATTTTTCCATATTTCACGTCATTTTATGATTTTTTTGATTGAAAAATCACAATTCATCACTATAATATAAACGGTATATCTTCAAATGCAAAAATTATTCAGGATTTTATGAAAAAAAATATTAAACTTATTGCCGTCACCGGACCTACTGCCACCGGCAAAACTTCTCTGGCAGTCAAATTCGCAAAAAAATTCAACGGAGAAATCATCAGTCTTGACTCCCGTCAGCTTTATCGCGGCATGGATATAGGCAGCGGCAAAGACCTTGCCGAATACGGAGATATACCTTATCACCTGATAGATATTGCCCACCCGAATGAAATTGTGGATCTCTCTCAGGTAATCAGAAAGATCCAGCAGGCAATAGATGATATTTCAAGCAGGAATAAAACAATTTTTCTCTGCGGCGGTACCGCCCTTTATCTCGAAAGTCTGCTCAAACGGCGGATTTTAACACCGGAAGAGCCGGATAATGAATTACGGGCGGAACTTGATAAACTTGATCTTGAAGAACTTACAGCTCTCATCACCAATGAATATCCTGAAGCATGGACAGAACTTAATGCCGATGACCGGCTGAACCCGTTGCGCATCAAACGGAAAATCGAACATGCAATGAAAGCCCCTTTACAAAAAAATTCACCTGCTCCCGTCGAATGGCAGGACTTTGAAATACTCACCCTCGGAGTCTATCTCCCCCGTTCCGCCGTCCGCGAAAATATCCGCCTCCGCCTCGATGCAAGATTCAAAACCGGCATGATCAATGAAATTCAACAACTGCACGACAAAGAAAATGTATCATGGGAAAAACTCGAACGCTTCGGTCTGGAATACCGTGAAATTTCCCTCTACCTGCAAGGAAAATGTACCGAAGATGAAATGAAAACAGAACTTCTCAACAAAATACGCCAGTTTGCCAAACGTCAGGATATATTTTCCGTAAAATCGAACGTGAAAATTTCCCGATCCATTGGCTCGATGCCGGAAAAGATGCCTTTGCGGAAGGAGCTGCCCTTATTGAAAAATTTCTGCAAAATATTCCTCTGCCGCCTCCGGCATTCAAACTCTCCGATATAAAAAATAAACCAAGCAGATAATTATTCAAAACACAATTATAAATCATTAAAAGATATTTTCTGAATTTTCGTTTTCAGAGTTGATTCCCAATCTGATTTAAAACGGGGCAAATCATCCGCGAACTTTTTCGCACCGGGATGACACATCCACTCAATTGACATATCTTCCTTGATTTCATGTATTTGCAAATACGGCAAGCCGCTTCTTCCTTCTTCAAAATGGTCAGGCACTGTAAATTCTTCGGCAATATCTCTGCACCATGCACGACGCTTTATATCACGCCAGTAACGGCGATAAAGCGGACGGTCATCAGAATACCTGTAATCCTGATTTTTGTTCCTTACCTTATTTATATTATACTTTTTGCAGAAATCAATAAAAATATCTTTAAGGTATCTGACAGTATGAGTATGCTTATGAGAATCGACATGGCTCACCGGCACTCCGGCAGCAAGGGCCTTGTCCATCTGAGCGCACCATTCATTGAAAATATCTTCAAGAAAACGTCCATTCGGAATTATCATACGGCGGCGGATATTGGTTAAAACTCTGCCCTCTGAATCTATAAGTTTCTTTTTTATCAACTCCCTGCCTCTGGTCATGAAAGGAAATTCAACAATATCAAGATGCAGTCCGAATGAACATGAGGGATAATTTTTCAATCTGCAGACTGCATCTTCAAAACCGTCGGCATTGGTCATCAAAGTTGCAGAAGTGATTTTTCCGTCATCCATAAGTTCAAAAATCGCATCATTGTTGACTTTCGCATAACCGAGATCATCTGCATTTATAATCAAACGAACCATAACATCCTCATTATAATATATTTATCATCTTTCATCACAGCAAAAAATATTTTTATCCAACAAATTAGCACTGTTTCCTGAAGATAATATATATTTTTTTGCAAAAAAATCAAAAAAAATATAAAAAATCATTTGCATTTTCAAAAAATTGTAGTAAATTCATTATTGTAATAATTACAGAATTTTCCTTGAGAAGAAAAAAACACTACAATGAAAGGAATTGAAAAATGAAAAAATTTGTCTGTACTGTCTGCGGTTATGTCCACGAAGGTAATGAAGCTCCTGCAAATTGCCCCCAGTGCAAAGCTCCTGCTGCAAAATTCACTGAAAAAGTTGAATCTGCCGGAATCTCCTGGGCTGACGAACATCGCATCGGTGTTGCAAAAGATGTCGATATGGAAATCCTCGAAGGTCTGCGCGCCAACTTCACCGGCGAATGCACCGAAGTCGGTATGTATCTTGCAATGAGCCGTCAGGCTGACCGTGAAGGCTATCCCGAAGTTGCAGAAGCATACAAACGTATCGCTTTTGAAGAAGCAGAACACGCTGCAAAATTTGCTGAACTCCTCGGCGAATGCGTCGTTCCCTGCACCAAAACCAACCTCGAAATGCGTGTTGAAGCCGAAGGCGGCGCTTGCGAAGGCAAACTCATGATCGCCAAACGTGCAAAAGAACTCGGTCTCGATGCAATTCATGATACTGTCCATGAAATGTGCAAAGATGAAGCTCGCCATGGAGCAGCTTTCAACGGCTTGCTGAAACGTTACTTCAACAAATAACTATCAGGGAGGAAGGGGAAGGAAATATTTTCCTTTCCCTGAATCCATATTCCTGTATTAAAAAGAGATTGATTCTCAACGTTTTTATATTTACAAAAAATATTTTCGTAAACAGCAGGGAGGTGAACAATGCAGAATATCGCAGAAAAACTTAAATCATACGATATACGTCCGTCAGTACACCGCCTTGCAATTTACCGTTATCTTGATGAAAAACGCAACCATCCCACAGCCGAAATGATATATCAGGCATTGCTTCCGGATAATCCCACACTGTCAAGAACCACAGTTTATAATACGCTGAAACTTTTTTCAGAGCATAATGCTGTCCAGGAAGTAATTATTGAGGATGGAGAAATGCGTTATGATGCAGATACAGCACCGCATGCACATTTTAAATGTACTGAATGCGGAGCAGTACATGATTTCTTTTTTGTTCCTCATGAATATCTGCCTGAACTTCCCACAGATTTTAAAATACACGAAGTCCACGTCAATTTCCGTGGGCTCTGCCCGAAGTGCAAATAAAACAATTTGACGCCAGAACATTACTGCCGTAAAAAAATCCTGATTTAAAAAATACAAATCTGAACGCTCTGTTCCCGTTGAGAGGAGATTTTTGCAAGGTAACGGCTCTCTCGGAGTAACAATAGCGCGGTCAGCGCCGCGAAGACAGGAGCGGTTCACGAGCGAAAGCGAAGTGAGCGCAGGCAGGGGTGTCCACCCCTTTTAACCTGCCAAGCAGCGACGTCGGCTGAAGCGATGAGGCGTGC
>JAFVPG010000106.1 GCA_017505415.1 Lentisphaeria bacterium
GAAGTTCTTCAAAAACAAATGTACAGCAGAATGTATAAAAATGCTGCTGCTGTTACCTCTGATAATTTTATGATGTCCGCAAAAGAATGGCGTTGCGGTTTTTATCCTCAAAGACATTGGCTCTTTGGATGGGACGGGATTTTTTCCAAATGGCATTTCGTAAATCTGAAATTCAAAGACGGTCGGGTTGCCGAACAGCGTAATTTGAGAAATTACTATTGGGTTTACGGTCATGCCGGGCAATCACCCTATCCGAATTATCCGAAAAACTTTCACAAGGTCAATAAAAATCTTTACCGTTCCGGTCAGCCGGATAAAGATGAATTTTTTTCGCTCTATACCTTTAACGGCATCCGCAGTGTGTTGAATCTGCGGGAAAACAACAGCGACAAAAAGAACATCGATGCCGTCAACCGCAGATGGAACAATGCCTTTACTCTGTATGAAATCCCCCTTGATACCGGAAAAATCACCGAAGATGACCTCTATAAAATTTTGACCGTTATCCGTGATGCTCCCAAACCCTTGTTGATCCACTGCTGGCACGGCAGCGACCGCACCGGATGTGCCGTTGCCGCAAGCCGTATCATCTTTGAAAATTGGAGCGTGGAAGATGCCGTTTCCGAATTGATGAAACCCGAATACGGTCATCACAAAATAATCTATACCAACATCCCGGAACTGCTCCGCAAAGCCGATTGGCAGAAAATCAGGGCAGCCATTTTGAACGGAAAGAAATAACTATGCTGAAAAAGTTTTTATTATTGATTCTGCTGACACTTTTTTCATTGAATATATATGCTCATAATCCGGCAATCATTTTTATGGGACAGCCGATTTTCAAAAAATGTAAAACAGTCCCGCTGCAGTTGACGATGTGGCCTCTTGTTTTGTTCGATAATGATGTTGTGAACATTTACGGTCTCCATCTGGCAACTTCGCCCTTGTCCTATCAGCAAAAGTTATACGGGATCAGCACCGGAGTGATCATGGGCAGCGGAGAACTTTACGGTTTGTCTGTCAGCGGAGTTTCATTTGGTGGCAGCAATTACGGATGCAGCATCGCCTTGTATAATTATTGGGAGAATTTTTCAGCAGTATCAGCAGGTTTGGTAAATATAAACCATTCTCATTCCGGAAAATGCAGAAGTTTGCTGCAGATCGGCATATTCAATCAGGCGAACAGCGGCTTGCAAATCGGCTTGTTGAATTACAATCCCAATGCCTTGATCTCGTGGATGCCACTGTTGAATTTTTCTTTTTCTGACAAAAATGATAAATAATTGTCGCCAGTTCGACTATTTTTCGATGCGGTTTTTATTTCATCGGAATTTACAGACATTTACTTTGAGGTAAAATCCGTTCTCTGTTTTTATTTTTATGCCTTCGGAGATGTTTTCCGAAGAAACGGCATAGTTCAGCAAATTTGCATTGTAAACAGCTATTTTGAGCTTGCGAGAAGTATTCCGAAGAATTAAAACAACCTCCACCATTTTTGACCTCAGAACGGCAACAATCGTTGCCGTTTTTTACCATATACGCTTTCAATTCCCGAAACATGGGTTGTAATAAGTCAAATCAGTCATTCGGGAGCAAATTACACGAAAGCGAAAAATGAACTCCGATCTTTACAGAATTAAATTATCAACAGGTACAGTTTACCAGACTTCAAAAGGCGGAAACTATTATTTCCGTTATCAAATCAACGGGGAACGCAAATGCGTAATATCAGTCGAACTCAAGACCACAGTCACAGCAAATGTAACCGTCGTCCCGGAGCCAGACTTGACAGGAATTGCATTCAGGACAGTGTTTCATGCACCCCTCCATTGATAATGACAATTCGGACAGTGATAAATTCGTATGAGGTTTTAATTAAATTATTTATATTTTTTAATTACTGCTTGATAAAACAATTTTATTTTTTAATGTATATTTTTTACCAAAAAATCCAAAACAGCTATTAACAAAATAATATTTTCAAGGTATAGTACGCATAGAGCGTACGATAATTTAATATCAAGTGAAAGTTCCGATCCTAATGCTATGTACACTTGAAAACCCTACATCGCTGAACTCGGTTATTCTTTCCTTTTCCGTGATTATAATCCCAATCAGGGAAAGTGGCAGACGACAGCCCTCTGGGCTATCCTGATGGATGGAACAATCTGGCGTATTGTAATAATAAGATAAATCGACGAGTTGATTTATTAGAACTGTCCGAACTTGATGCCGCAGATTATAGAAAATTCATCGAATCTCAATTGGCACAAAGTACAAAAAACATTAATAGTTTATTTGAGAATTTAAGTTGTATAAAAAGTAAAATATGTAAAAATAAACTCCTGCTGCGTTTTGATTGTCACAATCAATAATTTTTTCAAGTTTTAAATTCTTGAAAGTAAATATAGCATTGATTTTTTTATTCCAATTTTTATATAATCACACTGCAGCACTATTATTTTTTTTAAAAATATTTTTATTATTGTTTGACAAATATTACATGAAGTGTATATTAGGAATATAAACTATATATACTGTAGCAGAAATGGGACTTTTATACAATGCAGAAATCAGAAAAAATAGAAGATTATATATTCAGAAATATTCGCACAAAGCGTTGGAAACCAGGGGATAAGCTCCCCAGCGAGAAGGTTATGTGTAAAACTCTTGATGTCAGCGAAGTCACTTTACGTGTCGCATTAAAAACTCTCGCGAACCGCGGCATTATCAAGCGCATACGCGGGGCAGGTTCTTATGTTTCTGATGATATTGCCATGAACAAAATAATCATTTTTGCAAAAATGGAATCTTTCGCGTATAATACCGGTTATATTTATCGTATGATCGCCGCTAAACTGAAAAATATAATAACGGAAAACGGCATGCTTCCAGAACTTGTTATTGCTGACGGCACAACCACGGAAGATATGTTCGCTAATCTCCAATTTGAAAGACGCAATGATCTGCATGAGATAAGAGGTGCCATATCTTTATGCTCATGTTCAAGACAAATTTTTAAAATAATGAAAAAATATCATATCCCTATGGTGAATCTTGCAGGATTTACGGAAGAAGGGATGAAAAAAGATGTAGGAAATTTTGTATATCTCAACGGACAGAGTTCATTTGACAAAGGTATCAGAATATTGCGTGATGCCGGTGTAACTGATTTTGCTATGTTTCATGTCTGTTCCAATACTCGGCCCGGTGACGTACCGGCAAAAAGCTATCATCATGATGTGCTTGCTGAATTCGGACTGCCTGCAGATGACCGGCATTTGGTAACCATCCCAAGCGAATGGGACAGACACAGCGCGTATCAGGCTTTTGCCAACTGGCTCAGTCTGCCTGACAGACCTAAAGTCGCCTTTTTACTTGAGGATAACATCTGCAATCAGGCACTTTACTCCATCTGGGAACGTCGTATAAAAATACCTGATGATCTGCAAATACTTACTTTCAGCAGCGGACAATTTTTTCATTCTCCGGTCCCGCTGGATAAATTAGAACTGAATACGGACAAGATAGCAGAATTGCTGTTTGATTCTGTTATGGCTCTCGGCCGCAGCGAAGATGTTGAATTTCCGATTTTCGTTTCTGCAGAATACAAGCCCGGAGAATCTCTTGTATTTACAAACAAAAAAAATATATCTATCGCAAAAGTTATTGAGAGAATGGTTGTACGTCCGGCTATTGCTTCAGGTTCGCAAGGTCCGTGGAAAAGCGAAAGCGATTATTGTTTTACAACCGGTAATGAAAAGTTTGAAATATTAAGCGATATTACAGGACGTGATCGTTACGATAATTTCAAAGAGCGTTTTTCCACAGATAACGGAGTCTCATGGGGCATCCCCAGAGAGATCTTCAAATCTGAAAACAATAACGGCAATATCCGCCGCTGGTGCGAATTGTTTCAAAATCTTGAAATAAACAGCAATTCGATTTATCGAATGTATCTTGACGGAATATATGAAAATGACTTAGAGGATAAAGAGCATGGCTCTGCATCATTCCGTAAAAACCGTTTTATCGCCGTGCAGCGATCCTTTAACGGCGGCAAAGATTTTTCAGAAGCGGATAATATTACTGAACTTTACCGCAAAAGCAGCGGCAGAGCAAATGATAAACTGATAATGTCATGTTCACATTTGTATTCTCTTGATAACGGTACGTTCATCGTGCCGATGTGTCTGGATCGTAACGACACCAATATGACCGGTATTATGCTCATCGGCCGCAGCAGTATGCGTGCTGCTGGAGCATGCCGCACCCAATGGAGTTTCAGCAAGCCGCTGCAGCTTTCTGATGCGGACAAAGATTATCATTTGACTGAAGGTTCTGTTGTGCAACTGCCTGACGGCAGATTGTTTGTTGTATATCGGGCTCATTCTATGGTGAGGGAGAAAAGTAA
>JAFVPG010000107.1 GCA_017505415.1 Lentisphaeria bacterium
ACCTGCAATATAGAAAAGAACTGCAACGATGACCGCAGACGGTCCTGCCGGTAAATTCCAGGTGAATCCGGCAAAAAGTCCGAGAAATATTTCTGTCATTGAAAGGATCGCTCCGAGAATCATCATGGATGACAGATGGCGGACAAAGCATTTCGCCGTTGCCACAGGCAGACTCAAAAGAGCAATCAGCAGGATAACTCCTGCAACATTGACCATCAGCACCACCGTCAAGGCAATCAATATCAACAGCAGGAAATAGAGCGCATTGACATTTATGCGGCGCAAACGGGCAAATTCAGAGTCAAAAAGCATTGATTGCAGCGGACGGAAAAATATTATTGTCAGTATTGTGACCATAGCGGACAATATGCCTGTCGTTATTATTTCATGTTTTGTTGCCAGCAGAAGGTTGCCGAAAAGATACCCCTGTAAATCGACATATCCTGGAGTTACTGCAATGAATAACAAGCCTGCAGACATTCCCAAAGCCCATACTCCGGAAATAACGGTATCTTCTTTTTCTTTCGCATATAATGAGGCAAAATATATCAGTATCGCCGCAACAATCGCACCTGCCAATGCTCCGAGCATCGGTGTCAGCCATTCAACTTTCAGTACTCTGTTGAAATAAAGAGCAAAACCGACTCCTCCGAGAACAGCGTGTGCCATCGCACCTGCAATTCCGGTTATATTGCGGCTGACGACGAAACTGCCGGTTATTCCCATCGGGATACTGCCCAGCAGACCTACGATAAGGGCATAACGCAAAAATGATATATCAGGAGAGAAAAGTACATCGAAAAATTCTTTTATCATTTTCTGCGTCTCCAGGTATGTTTATGTTCGGCACAACTGCACAGACAATCATGAGAATGTTCGACCATTTTCATGTCATGATGATATATTTCGCTGATTTTATCTGTTCCAAAATCGGCGGGCGCATGGATTTTCACAAATTTATTAACACAAATTATTTTGCTGATATTACGGTTTACGAAGCCGAGGTCATGTGAAACTGTCAGCAGAGTCAAATCTTTTTGCAATTCATCAAGCATTTCATAAAAACACTGTTCAGCTCCGGGATCAATATTGGCGGTGGGTTCATCGAGCAGCAGTATTTCAGGCTTTGAGGCAAGAGCGCGTGCGATGAGAACACGTTGTTTTTCTCCGCCGGAAATTTCATTGAAGCCTCTTTGGGCAAGGTGAGCAATACGCATTTTTTCCAGCATTTCCATTGCGATTTTCCGTTTTCCGGCATTGAAAAATACTCCGAATGTTCCGCAGAGTGTGCCGGTCATAACGACTTCAAGGACACTTATTGGAAAGATGCTGTCAATATTCTGTACTTGCGGCATATATCCGATTTTGTGCCGGACATTACAGATTTGAGTTCCCAGAATTTCCACACTTCCGCTGTCCGGGGTAAGAAATCCGAGCAGAAGACGCAGTAAAGTTGTTTTGCCGCCGCCGTTTGGCCCGAGGATGCAACAGCTTTCTCCACGGTTGATTACCAGATTGACGTTTTGCAATACAGCCTGATCCCGGCGGTAGGCGTAATTGACATCGGTGAGTTTTATTACAGGTTCATTCAAAGGAAAGCTCCAGTTCGGCAGTGAATTTATTGAGAGTTGCCAACACATTATAGGCGGCGGGATCTATGATCACAAGTTTTGCACCGGTGGCATTACGTATGGCACGGCGGATATTTTCTGATGCAGTACTCTGAATGAAAATGCGTTTGATATTGTACTGTTTTGCAAAACGGGTGAGAAAAGCGAGATTTTTCGGAGTTATCTCCCTGCCGTTATATTCAAACGGCATTTGACGCAAATTGAATTCATTGGCAAAATAGGTGAATGCCGCATGATGAGTCAGAAAAGGACGTCCTCCGAATCGCTGTAATTTATTTTGTGTCGCATGTTGTGATTCTGTTATTTTATTGCACAGAATATCACGGTTTCTGAAGTAAAAAGCGGCATTTCTGCCATCGTGGCGGCTGATGACTTTTTCTGTTTCTACCGCCATTTTATACAGATTTATATAATTGAACCAGATGTGGACATCGAATTTACTGTCATGCTCTGCTGTATGCAAATTACTGTTTGGAGCATTTACTTTGTCAACATACATTGAATAGTCGAAAATGTCTATTTTTGCAGGATCGAGCAGTCTGGCAATTTGTGTTTCAAACGGCAGTCCGGAATGAAAAAATATCTGACATTCAGAAACTTTTTTCATGATTTCAGGAGTGACGGAAAAATCATGCAGATTTTTTCCCTCCGGCATGATACAGCATACTTCCACATTTTTCCCGCCGATTTGTTCGACAAGGAATTTTTCCGGAGCAGTTCCGACCGCAACTTTCAACATGGCAAAAAGCGGAGTTGAAAGACAAAGAAAAATTATATACAGAATTTTTTTCAACATATTCACCTCACAAAATAACATACATCAAAAATATGAAATTGCAAGTAAAAATGCCAAGAGATGAAAAATTTTTCATCTCCCATCAGTTATTATTTTCAAAATTTTCTGTTCTTTTTGCGGGGAGATAGAGAAATTAGAGAAATTAATGAGTTTTAAGATTTAAAAAACTTAGGCTTTGTATAAAACATTGACTGATAATAAAAAAAATGGAGGGGTTTGGGGTATAGCTTTTTTGCATAAGTAAAAAAGCGGCAATATCCCAATGTGGCGAAGTTCGGCGGAAGATTTGATTGCTCATTCTTCAAAAAAGAAGGAGGAGCAATCGAACATTCCGCCGAAAAACAGTCCGACGCCACACAGCCGCTGACACTCACGCGCCAGCGTAACATCGCACCGGGTCGTACCCGGCTGCGGGGTTTCAGGGTGCGCAGTCAGCCCTCTCCCATCAGTTATTATTTTCAAAATTTTCTGTTCTCTTTGTGGGGAGATAGAGAAATTAGAGAATTTAAGGAGTTTTAAGATTTAAAAAACTTAGGCTTTGTATAAAACATTGACTGATAATAAAAAAA
>JAFVPG010000108.1 GCA_017505415.1 Lentisphaeria bacterium
ATTCTCCAGAACCGTCAAACAGGGGGCGATTTTTCAAACGCTTAATGGAGTGAATGTCTTGTCTTTTTAACGTTATGGGATACAATCTGCCATCAGGAGCAAGTAATTTTCCGTTATCTGTGACATTGATAGACACTTCATTTATTTTCCCTGGAAGAAGTTTTATTTCTTTGTCCGACTGTCCCGGAAAAATCAATTTGCATACCTTGGTATTGCTGGCATAGCTGCGAATAAAAATTTTATCAGAAACAGCCTCGCATTGAAACTCAGGTGAATTTTTATTTACGGCATTCTTCATCAAAGTAATCACATTTTGCGGAGACATTTTTGTCGTAATATAAATCGGAGCCTTTCCAATGATGGGATCTTTTACTGAAATTTTACGTCCAAACATATTGAATCCTTGAGCATCCGACGGAAACTTGCAGAAGAATTGCTGGTCTTCGGCTTTATTCCAAAGCGTAATCAATGTGGAACCATCCAGTTTTTTGAAAAGGTAACAAAAAACGTTGCCATTGTTCACATTTGCCAGGAATTCAGCATAAGAAAGTTGCTTCGCAGCCATTGCATACATAGAACCGCCAGGTAACGGGATGTGATGAAAATTGCTTCCCTCACGCAATGGTTTCCAGCAAGTTGTCATACAAATATCATTGTTCTGCAGATCCTTCAGAAAAAGTGTTGACGGCTTATGTAATTCAAAACACTTCACTGGGGCTGCCTTGGAAATGATAATTGTTCTCGCTGTAAGATATGCTTGTTCCAATGCAATTGCACTATCAAATCTGGCTCCGTAATTTATCGCATATCCTGTTTCATGATTCCTGATATACTTACCTTTTCCCAAAGAAATTGATAGTTTAGAAGCCGTGTTGTAAAAATTCATCAGATGCTGTTCCGGAATTGAATATTGTCCTAATGTCATATTCCAGTTGCCGGTATAGCCATCAATGAAATATTCATCAAAGTCGTTAATTAAATCGCCCATGACAATACGCTCAATTGAATCGGTGAAATCCTGACGGTTATTTCCACCGCAGTAGAACTTAAGACTTGGATCACTGGATTTGAGTTTACGACTGACCATTCGCGAAATAGTCATGAAATTGAACATTGCTTCTGTCCAAGTTCCACAATTTGTGCTGCGATCTCCGATCGCTTGACTGGGGATCTCGCAACTGGTACTCCATTCCCGTACCCGTTTTCGAGTTTTTTGATGAATCATTCCGACGGTTGTCACCAAATTGTTCAACATTGCATCGGATACCAAGGGATATCCGGCTTTGAATTCAGATTCAGTTCTGTTCCGGCGTGTTAATTTTCCCGTTACATCAATTACTACCTTTACATCTTTGTCATTGAGGTACGGCTGGCATGTTTTTAGAAAATTTGCAACAGTTTTTTCCGGATTTGCCAGAAGCGGTTTCGGTTGCTCAAAATGATATTTCGCAACAATTGCACCGCAGCCGATCCGCTTAAGACCTGGAAGCATTTTCCCTATCACGCCATAGCCGAATTGAAAGAACGGATCAAGTTTTTTTATTGGTGTGTTGACGGCGAAAGCACTTTGAATAAAATAGGCTTTTTGACCATTGGCAAAGATTTCAACATCAACTACATAATATCCAATTTTTTGCCCTGGTATACTGAATGTTTTTTCTAATTTTTTTCGTGAAGAACGATATACTTCTTTCCCGGATTCGTTGCGGACTTGCAGGGTATATTCCAAATTTTTCACCGGACGTTTGATCAAGAAATCAAAGGTGACTTTTTGATCCGAATCAAAAAATCCAAAGATGCCGCGCGGAACCAACCAGACACTTTTGATCGCATTTCCATACTGCTTTCTGAAATTTCCCGTCGGACTATTGCTTTTTTTTACAATTTTTAGATCATCAAACCAAACAGTCCCCGCACAGGATAACAAAGGCATTACAGTAACCATATTGTTTTTGAATTGGGAGGAATTGATGCTACGGACGCATTTTGTCCAATCAAAAGTCCCTTGAACCGCAATATTTTTTTGTGCATCTGCCGTGACGGCCCAGTGGCGTTCACCATCGGTCAGCCGCAATAATGCTCCTGTATATTTTTTTCCGCGAACATTCTCGCCTTTGACATAAACAGAAACTTCATATTCAGTATCCGGTTCAAGTTTTACAGTTCGGCTGACACTACTGACTTCGCCGCTGTAGGTCAGCTTAAGAGAACAAGAATCTGATATTTTGCAAACGGGATCCGCCGATGAATTTCTGCCTGATTCCCACCAGCCGGGCAGTCCTTTCCGGAAACTGAAATCCATAGGGTCAATCGGCTGTTGTGCAATGGTCGACTTTCCTTTTTTAGCCGTTACTTTCAAATCATCAAGCCAAACTGTGCCCTTGCAGGATAAAATCAATATCAGGCGGACTTCATTTTTTCTGAAAAATGACGATTTAAAAGAATAAACACATTTTGTCCAATCAAAAGTTCCCTGCTTTGGTTGATTAAGCGCATTTCCGTACAAGGTGATATTTTTCCGCCCGTCAAATAATCCCAGTTTAATGCCGGTATTCGTTGCTCCCTTTACATTATCGGCTTTAATGAAAAACGAAATTTCGTATTCTGTATCGGGAGTCAGGCTGAAGTATTTCACTGCACTTTGATGTGTGCCGTTTGATGTTAACTTCAGGGAACCAAGCCTTGATTTTTTACAAACAGTATCAAAAGACAGATGCTTCCCATGAGAATTCCACCCGAGCAATCCGGGCTTAAAAGAAAAATCTATTCCACTTGCAAGAGTGATTACAGGAAAACAAGCAAGCAATACCAGGAAATATTTAAGCATTTTTTGATTTCTTCCAAACAAAGATAGATGTTATTTTGACCACGGGTCTGTGCAATAGTTTTTGGGTCTTTGAGTTTCAAAAGAGACATGACCATTCAACCAAAGGAAGTTACTTCCCTGTAAATGGGCATTGTTTATTCCCCACGGTTGAAGTGAGTCATCATCTGTATCCAGGCAAAGAGTTGTCTGTGACGAATTTTTGTTAACAGCAACTTTCCATACATCTGCCATCAACGGAATGGTAGAAAGCGAAAATTTGGATAACGAAGAAATCTTGCTGACTGTGAGGCTGGATGTTGAAAATTGGATGCGTCTGTTGTAACCGTAACCAGTCGGCATTGCAACGTTGTTGTAAGTCCAGTAAGTCTGACCACCAGGACGTTTCTCAGGTTGGCTCGGACATTGAAAATATTTTCCAAAGAGAGCTCTGGATTTTATTCCCCGTTCATTCACATCTGTTGCACTTGTCGCATTTATCAAATCCGTAGTACTCATATGACAGGGCATCTGTGCCTCTGGGGTTGTCACCATGATTGCCGCAAAATATTCACTTGTGTTACTTCCTGCAAGTTTACCGGAACTTGGGATCATATAGCCGTTGGTCCCATCCATGTAGAATTGACAAAAATTACCCAAAGATTTGAGCATATTAGTACAAGTGATTTTTCGTGCAGATTCGCGCGCCTGCTGCAAGGCCGGCATCAACATTGCTGCCAATATGGCAATAATCGCAATCACGACCAATAATTCAATCAAAGTGAAGTTTTTGTTTTTGACCACAACGGAATACTGTGTTGTTTTTTTCATTTTTGCCTCCAAAGATTGTTTTTGAAATAAAAAACCCGGAATCCGTGAAAAGTATATCGTAGAAATGTTTGATTTGCAACGAAAAAAAGTTTTTTTTGTAATTAAAATCAGACGCATTGTCAAAAAGGAATCAGAATTTGACACAGTTGTAAAGGTGTGTTATATTAGGGACGCAGAAATCAGCAGCAATTCTGGAAAGGATGGAGATAGTGAAGCACTCAGCTGGAATACGCGATATAAAAGTTCAGAAAGTCACAGAGTATCTGCAACACGCCCTGTTTAAACTTGCTTCCGGTGAAAGAATGCCGGGAATTCGGACAATCATGAAAGAAACCGGTACCGGGCGGCGTACCGTTGCTCATGCATTGGATTTGCTTGTTGCTGAAAAGGTAATCCGAATCGATCCGCAACGCGGAATTTTCAGGACAAAACCAACTGAAAAAAACGATGAAATCCGCTTGCTTCACTGGTCACTTTCTTTTCCTGATTCAGATAGTTTTGTGGGTATATTGTTTAATACACTTGCTGAAAAAGCGGCTGTTGATGGCAGAAAATTAACTGTTGAAAATGTTTCCGGAAGATCTCAGGAAGAAGTCGCAGATGAATTGGTAAAGCACGGAATATCCAACTGTATCATTTATGGTTCAGCATCTTCTGATTTTTCAGAATTTTTAAATGCGAAAATGAATTTTTGCATGGAGTTACTTCCACACCATACAGCCAATAAAGTTCTTTCTCTGCAGGAGTCTCCTGAAATGACAGTCATTCAGTTGGATTATCTGAAAAACCTCGGGTACACCCGTATCGGATATATCCACTTTTGCGGTAAAAACATTTCATTGTATCCTGTTCAGGTCATGCGTTTACTGGATTATTACCGATTTATGGCAGAGAATCATTTATATATGAATCCGGCTTGGGTGTTTCAATGCACTGAAAAATACGAAAATCTGGAAGAAGGGTTGAAAAAAATCATTGCAACCTCTCCTATGCCTGAAGTATTGATTGTTCCCGGGAGTGCATTGAAATACCTCTATTCATTATGCAGAAAGTTGGGAATCCGTATCGGCAAAGATTTGGCAATCTTCAGCTGTGATGATGCCAACGAAAATTTCGTTCCGGATGTAACAATGATTACCAATAATCCTAAAAATATTGCTGCGCAGTGCTGGCAAATGTTTAGTGCATTAAGCCGCAAAGAAAAAGTTCAGAGTTGTCATACCGAATTAAAAATCCGCATCGGTCAAACAGTTCCGTCC
>JAFVPG010000109.1 GCA_017505415.1 Lentisphaeria bacterium
CATTCATCTGTTATGATGATGGAATTACCGAGGCGGTCAGCCAGTGCTTCAATCAGCGTTATGATGATATTGCTCCGCTGGCTTCACAGGAGGTTCCGAAAAACCTGCGTTCTATCCACGAACTTTTGGAAGCAGCGATGTATTTTTACCGCAACTTTCAGGATGAACGCGCTTACGGTATGGCGATCTATTACATCGCCCATAACGAGCCGGAATCCCGGTGGGGCAACTGCGAAAGACAGATGATAGAGCATTACCGTCGCTATGGTCACCGGGAGTTGGTTGGCAAAAGTGATGTGATGATGAAACTGCACGACCGCATTAACCGCATCGCCCCAAGAGACAAAGCGAGAGTTTTTATCTACGGAGAAAGCGGAACCGGTAAAGAAACCATTGCAATGTTCATTCACACCAAATCACTTCGTAAAAACGAACCGTTCTGCACATTCAACTGTGCCAGCGTTACGCCCAACCTGCTGGAAGACCGCTTTTTTGGTCACGAAAAGGGCGCATTTACCGGAGCCAATGAACAGAAAAAGGGCTTGTTTGAAATCGCCAACGGCGGAACGCTTTTCCTTGATGAGATTGGCGAAATGCCGCTGGAAGCTCAAGGCGTGCTGCTGCGAGTTCTGGAAGGAGGCAGATTTACCAGAGTCGGCGGCACAGAAGAAGTGTCTGTTAATGTAAGATTGATCACCGCCACCAACCGTAACTTGGCTGAACTGGTGCGGGAAGGCAAATTCCGCGAAGACCTCTATCACCGGCTGTGTGTGGTTCAGATCCACGCACCCAGTTTGCGTGAACACAAAGAAGATATTGAACAAATCGCCAATGGCCGCTGGCTGAAAGAACATCACCGCCGCCTTGAAGCGGAACAGATCGCAGTTCTGAAAACCTACGATTACCCCGGCAATGTGCGTGAATTGATCAATATTCTTGATAGAGCAAGCGTTCTGGATGAATCCGACTTTGCCAAACTCTTAAAAGAACACAAAGAAATGACCGCCGGCTTAAAGCCATCCAGCGAAACAAAAGAAGAAATCCCCGACGAACTGGAAGCGGCGGTAAGAATCCACATCAAACGAGTTTACGAAAAATACGACCGCAATCTGACCAAAACAGCCGAAGCCCTCAAAGCCGCAAGAAACACGGTAAAAAAATATTTGGATAACTGAAAAAATGAGTTGCCCAGGAATTAATGAAAATTTTTTGAACTTATACACATTTTCGGAACACGATTTATTGATTAAACTTGGGGCATTGTTTGAAGAATGGGATAATGTATACAAAAAATATCGAAAAGGAAAAAGTGAATTACAGAACTACGAAATGATTGTCCCTGACGGCTTCTATCCCAATTATATTTCACAAAAGCCTAAAATTTTATTTATCGGACGCGAATCATATACAATTGAAGGATGCAACTATATTGATCTATTTATAGATCATTATCTTGCAGGAAGAACTGGATATAACAACTGTCAGCCTATAAACAAAGATAAATTCCATAAATTGTTGATTCAAGTGGCATACGGGTTAATTTACGGCAAAGACTGGGATAACACACCATATGCAGCTGATATATGTCATAAAGGGAACATTTTTGAAAAAGTAAGCTTTGCCTTTATGAATCTTTCTAAATTAAGCAACAATTTAGACGGTCAAAATACAACCAACACAAATTGGAGTTTGTTTGATCACGCAGTGAATATGTCGCTTAATTGTGGTCGAAATTTTATTTTGGATGAGATTAAGTTGCTTGATCCGGATTTGATTATTACAATGAATTTGGAACGTCACAGACTTAAGAAAGTCTTTGGAGAAATGTTGGAGTTTGAAGATAATGATTGGTGGAAGTATAAAGTAAAATTTCCAGAGAAGGACAAAAAATGCTTGTTGATAGATAGCTGGCATTTTTCTTCAACAAAAAAAGATAAAGAAGAAATCCACGATCCCATACTTAAGATTTGGCGAGATTTTTGTGCAGAAAAAATGTAATTTTTATTTTTTCTTCAAAAACTCACTTATTGCCAGGCTTAATTCTTCGTTGGGGAGTTGGTAATAGTATGCGTGGACTTTACGCAGGAAGTTTTTGGTGTACATTCTTGCGTAAAGTTTTTCGTTTATGGTCATATTTTGCTGCTGAGTTCGGGGATTTTCTGGAAACTTTTGCAGGTGCACAATTCGTGCTGCAAGCGGCATTTGCCATGTTCCAGTTCCACGATGTAACGCTTATCTTTGCGCAGATCGCGGCGGCTTGTCCAATGTTGGCAAATCAGGCATAATTCTTTCAGATCCCGGATGCGGATATAACGCTCCGGGATTTCGCTTTTCGGGTATTGAGCAACGGTTATAAGATTTTTCATTCTGCTAATACTTTCAACATTATTCGTCTTACGATGGTGTTTGGTTGTATTTGACGGTTGTTCTGTACAAATTCTTCATCATCGGCGGCGTTGCGTTCCAGATAACGGTTGAAGTACCAGTTCAGCACCTCTCCGACTGCTCCGCTGCGGGAAATCCCGGCGGTACAATGTACCAATAACGGAAGTTCGCCGTCATCGACAAAACGCATGATCTGTTGTGCCATATTTTCATTAAACAACACGGCATTGCTCAAATCTTCCGGAGTTTCCGGCTCGTTGCATATATCGTCAAAGGTCAAAGTCAGCAAATGCGGGTGGTTGAGCAATTCTTCCGAAAATGGCGGCGTATCGTCAAATCCCCAACTGGAATTTATGCTGATGATTTTTGCTTTTGCCAATAACTCTGCTTCGACCGAAGTACCTTTGACCTTTTCAAAAAATATCCTTGGTAAAACTTTGATTTTCATATTTACTCCATAATACAAACATAATCGTTTTTCGGTCGGCGACTTGCCAGTTCCGGTACGATTTTCAGCACTTCATCCCAATCGGCGGAACTCATAGCATTCAAATTCATTTTTCCGGCAACTTGCAGCGGCGTGCGTTTTATGGCTTTCAGAAACTCCTCATCCTGCAAAGTCTGCCAGATCCGATCTCCCTGAAAGAAATGCCACGGACAGCGTTTTACATATTTTGGGTGATGCTTCAGCAACTTTACCCAGCATCGGGCGATTTCCATGTTGGCATGGATACGAACATCACGCATTGCAAGTTTGAAGTGACGTTTGAAAATCGAATTTGCATCACAACCATAGGGGATTTTATCGAGTTTTTCCTCTTCAAGAAAATATTTCCGCAATTGTTCCGCTTCACTGATAGCGGATGCGTATTCCCGTTTTCTCCACTCCTGGTCAAAACGCTCATCGAGAGCCGCTTCCACATCTGAAGCGTGAGAGTAGAAAAAATCGTGATCGATCAGCAAATCATAATTGTGGAACGGCACGATTTTTTTGCCCGCAATCAGCAAATCCGTGAAGGCTTGACGATTATAATCCGGCAGTTTGATTTTTACAGTAACAGTTGGCATGATTTTATTCCTTTTTCTCCCAAAAGTTTTATAAGGCGGCGGCGTTGGTTGGGGTAGAGTTGTTTCAAGTCGCAGTGAATGGCGAATTGCGGCTGTTTCTTTAGGAGCATATCC
>JAFVPG010000110.1 GCA_017505415.1 Lentisphaeria bacterium
AGCAGAGTTTTGAAGCCGCGTTCTTTGCGCATGAGAAGCATTTCGCGGCGGAGCCACATGTTGGAAGATGAATTTTTGATACCTTTCAGATTGGGATGAGCCATGATAGTTGCAAATTGTTCCAGAGAAAGGTCTCTGCCGTTGACGGGCGGACAGTGATAGAAGTAAACCGGACGGTCGGCGGCATCAAGAACAGTCAGAATTGATTTGATGGGGTCAAGTGCGGAGGTTTTGCCGGGAAGCATGAAAACGTAACTGTCAAAGTCATATTTCTGATAGCGTTTCATATTTTCAAGTTAAAGCGGCAATGATGTTGCATTGATACCGACCAGCAAATCTGCTTTGCCTTTGAGCAGCTCAGAAGCAAATTCAACCCCTTCTTCTTTGAAAGCATCGGAGAAACTTCCCCATTCCCCCATTGAACCGAAAAGAAATACCCCGTCAATGCCATGACGAACATTGCGTTCAAAAATGTTTTTCAAGCCGTTGCGGTCAAGTGAACCGTCAGCTTTGAGCGGTGTAACTGTTGCAGAAATAACTTTTTTAGCCATTTTTTTCTCCTTGTGGGTTGTGTTTAAAAATTTATGTTAAAGTATTGAAATATAACAGTATCAGATGCTTCAAATCCACTGCCGCTCTGACAATGAATTATCAGTGAGCCATCAGCACATTTGGTTATGCCGGGAAACATAGAGTGAGTCCGGTCAGAAACTTGTAAAAATGAAACAAACTGTTCTTGCATAAACTTCTGTCCTGATTTATTTTTTATCTTTATTATATGTTTCAAAATGTTTTTCCATAAGCGTGCGAAAATCGTCCAGAGTACCGTTTTCAAGACAGTCACATATTTGGATATGCGCCGCAGTATCTCCGTTATGATTTTTTACCGGCAGATGATAATGCTGGTCAAATGCTGAAATAAGAATACTTTGAAACTGAGTTGCAATATCGTTACCGCCCATACTGAAAAGTTTTGAATGAAAATCAATTTCATTTTGAATAACAGAAACTTCAAGTTGTTCTGCAATTTTGCGTAATTCAGCAATATCACAGGATGTGCGGTGCTTCCAGATATAATTTACCATTCCAAGTTCCATGATAACACGTATCTGCATGAATTGGCGGCATTCTTCTTTGGAAAAAAGTTTGGCGGATGCAAGTTTGCGAACTCCTTCAAAGGCATTGAGTCTGTTGCGGATAAACATTCCTTTGCGTTTGCGAGATTCAATGACACCGAGAGTTTTCAGTCCGGAAATACCTTCACGCACAATGTGGCGACTGACATTCAGCTGCGCTGCAATATCTTCTTCCTTCGGGAGCATGTCTCCCGGAGCAAGCTGTTTCTGCTGAACATATTGCAGAATGCATTCTTCCACACTGTCAGCCAATGTTGCAGGTTTGTTAATATCTTCAAAAAGTTTCATATATTCTCTATTATGTTTAATATGTTCAACTTATTTAACATAATTAAGATAATACTTTTTTTTGAATTTTCAACCGGGAAAAAAGATTTTTTGAAAAAAATTATATTATTTTATTTTAATTACGAATGAAAAATCAAAAATGAATAAGAAATTTTTAAATATGGGTATTTACATTCTTATACTTTTAAAAGTATCTGTTTGTAATATTCATTAATCTGCCGTGAAGTTTTGAGAGAATAACTGCTTGTTGCTGGGAGATGTTATAAAATTCCAAAAACAGATCAGCAATATTTTTCGCAGTTTTGCGGATTTTTATTTGTCGGTATCAACAGTGTCAGTTTTGACTGTTTTTGCATTCTCTTTTTGTAAAACATAATAGTGATTTGTCTGCTTGTGAATTTTTGCACCGGGGAAAAATAAGCCGATCCCCGGCAATAAAAGAAGCCATCCTCCTGCCAAATCAAGTAGTCCGGTAGTACTTAACTCCCAATTTGATTCCATTGTTTGAGGTAAATAACCATCTTTCATTACTACCATTGTTATATTTTTGTCTCTGTCAATAGTTACGGCACATGGAGCAACATAATTTTTACCATCAACAATGACTGTTGCACCTACCGGATTCCCATTGATCATTATTTGTTGAGTGCGATCCGCAAAAATTGAACAGCCTGTTATATATATTGAAAGGTATATGGAAAATATAATAACACTGATTTTTTTCATTTTTTTGTTCCTTTTTGTTTTTTGTTTGGATAATTTCAGTTATTATTTCAAGATTAATATAATTTAAAATGTAAAAAAATCAAATGTTATTTAATAGTTACATATAATAAAAAAACGGACTTATCTTTTGCGGAGCAAAAAAGAAATCCGTAACTTTTTTTGTTAATGTATTAATTATTTTTTGTATTTTATTGCAATACCATTAAAATACATTGTAACAGTGTTATAAAGTCCTAAAAGACTTTCATGTCTGACATCAATTTCAATATTAACAATATCATCAGCCTGAGGATATTTTTGAAGTGCTTGCTGTTTTGCTGTTGCAATGGAAATATCTCCAAGAGATATTATCATAAGGATTTGACGTGCTTCCAATTCTGAAGAAACACGTCCCAGCATTTCTACATCTTTCATGCTTTCCATTTTGGGCGCAATATAACCTCCGCTTTTTTGATTGGCTGCAATACTGCCGGGCAAAGTACGAGGGAACCCATCACCTATATGATAACCGCTTAAACAGCCATTACAAAAAATTGTGATGCAGGTAGAAAATAAAATCAAATAAATTGCTTTTTTCATTTTTGTTCCTTTCTTTTTTTACTTTGGCAATTTTCTATTGACCGTAATAAATCAGGAACAGAATATAATTTTTCTGAATACTTTGGAGAAAAAACGAACGCTCCAAAGCACTACGTTGAAGGTCCGACCAAGAACCTGCTATAACCATGCAAAGAAGCGCCCGATGAGATGTGAATACACAATTCACCCGGGTACATTTCACCTAAGGTTATAGCAAATAAATTTTTTAACTTGGTCGGTTTTCAACGTATTTGCTGAAATATAACGGTTTTTAAATAACTGACAGTTTTATGCTGTCTGCTGTTAATATAGTTTAAAATGTAAAAAAATCAAATGTTATTTAATAGTTACATATAATAAAAAAACGGATTTATTTTTTGCGGAGCAAAAAAGAAATCCGTAACTTTAATATTACGTTATCTTGAGTTCGATTTATATCGGGACTTTTGATAATTCAATGATAAATTACGAAAAAGCATTCTTTTGGAGTAAACAAGCCGCTGATACAGGATTGGCTATCGGAAAAACTTATTTAGCAAGTTGCTATATCAATGGCTGGGGATGTAAAACGGATACAGATATGGCAATAAAACTTTTGAAAGAAGCCGCTGCTTTAGGAGAAAAATTTGCGATTGAATATCTTAATAATTCAGGAATAAAGTTTTAATCATAAAATCAATTTGAAAATTACACCGTTTTTTACTGTTTTTTGGGAAAGCGGTGTAAAATTTTATCATTTTCAGGCAGTTTGGTTGTGATGATAAAAAATTTTTAAATTTTTTCAGCGGTCAGACACAAAATGTCCGATGGGTGAAGTTATGTTATTTGAAGATTAAAAAAAATGGAGGTTTTTATGAAAAAATTTGTGTTTGGAATGTTGGTCGCTGTTGTTTGTTGTGCCGCTTTGACCGGTTGTGATGATTCCGGTCAGAAAATCGGCGGCGGCGGTTTGATGCAATCTTTTGATAAGGCAACCGGAAGATATAACTGATTTACGATATAACAAGAAAGGTTAAATCCTGCCCGATGAAGATTTGCCTGTCAAAAAGCAAAACCGTTGGCTGTCAATACTTTGCCTTATATTTGCATATCTGGCGATGGCGATGCCATGGGTATTTTGTGCTGCATTATTGTTGATCTATTCACTTAAAATTCACTGATTGTAAAATTTGGTAATTTTAAATTAAAATTTTTTATAAAATTCGGATTGATTTTTTATTAGTTTATGGTATATTTCAGCCCTGCAAAAAAAAAGAGAAAAAGGAGGAAAATGTCAAAACTGTTTTATATTGCGTTATTTATGCCGATGATGATATTTGCGGCGGTAAAATCAGATTTTTATTTGTGGCAGAGAAATCAGAATAAACCGGTGCAGAATGCGGTGCAGAATTTTTATAAAAACAGTTCAGGACATCTCTATTTTCTGGCGGGAGAATTTGAAAATGACGGCAAAATTATTACGGTAAAACAATCTCTCATTGCTTTTGACAGAACTTTTCAGTATTCCGTTTGAAAAAACGGAATACTTACTTGAAAAGGTTTGAAAAAGGTGATGGGGTACGGGGAAGAGGAAAAAACTTTCCTCAAAAGTTTTTCATCTTCCCCGAAATAACAATTTAACACCTATAACACACAAAAGGAGGAAAAAATGAGTGAAGAAAAGTCGGTAAATTGGATTGAAAAATTTAATGGGAACACAAAAAGTCTTGGAGTGAAAATTGCAGTTATTATTGCAGCTTTGCTGGTGTTTCAGATACCGCTGCTTATGGTCAAGGAACTTGCCGAAGAGCGGCAGGGTAAAGCAAAAAGTGTTCAATCGGAAATTTTCAGCAACTGGGGCGGCGTTCAGTGTTTGACTTTGCATCCTCAAGCAGAAAAAATGGATTTATCTGCTGAACTCAACCCCGAAATCCGTTATCGCGGGATTTATCAGGCGTTGGTTTATACCGCTGAGGTCAAATTAAAAGCTGAATTTAACGATGTCAGCGAAAACAAATTTGCAGAACTCCTTATTTCTGATATTGACCGTGTCGCTGATGCCGCAGCAGTCGTCAACGGCAAGGCGGTCAAAATCGAAAAAGACGGATACACCTTGAAATTTCCGCTCGAAAAAGGTAAATCTGCAATTGAAATGACCTTGAATCTTCGCGGCGGCGGCGACTTCAAAGTTACGCCCAATACCCATGAAAGCTGTATCTCCATTTCCGGCAAATGGGGCAGCCCGAGCTTCATCGGCAAATCTCTCCCCGACTCCCGTATCATCCAAAAAGACAGTTTCTCCGCAAAATGGAACTTCGGTAATTTCACCGCAAAACCGAACGAAATCGGCGTAAATCTCAACTTGCCCGCAAACACTTATCAGCAGGTCGAACGCTGTTTCAATTATGCAACTTTGTTCCTGATCATCTTTTTTGCAACTTTGCTCGTTGCTGAAGCCGTCACCAAAGTCAACATTCACATTTTGCAATACCTCATCGCCGCCGGTGCGCCCGTTCTCTTCTATCTGATGACTCTCGCTTTCGGTGAGCGTATCGGCTTCACCGCAGGATACATCGTCAGTGCTGCCGTCATCATCCTCATGGTTACAATGTACGCCAAAGCCTTCATCGGCAAAATCCGCCCCGCTCTCGCAATGGGTACTATTTTCGCCGTCAGCTATGCCGTCAATTTCATTCTTCTCCGCATGGAAGACCTCGCATTGCTCTCCGGTACAATCATCCTCGCCCTCGTTCTTGCCATCCTCATGGCTCTCACCGGCAAAATGAACCGCCAGCAGTAAGTGGGGATTGATTGATTGCAGGGGGAGAAGAGAAAAACTTTTTTGCAAAAAAGTTTTTTCTTCTCCCCCTGCACCCCCTCATCATTTTCAAAAAACTCTTATGTAATTTTACTTTAAAAAAATACAATTACAGAAAACAGATAAACAAAATGAAAAAAATATTCAAAAGTTTTTGTAAAAAGGAGTGGGGGCTTGGGGGCGAGGGAAAGAAACTTGTTTCAACAAGGTTTTTCCCTCGCCACCAAATCCTCAAACTTCTGCTCTGGCTGATTGCACTGGTGGTAGCGGGAGTGATTGGAGTGGTACTTTTTGTGTGCTATTGCAATCATGCGGTACGGAGCTGCGGCAAGTTTTGTTATGGGGAGATTGAAAAAGTTCCGATATATGAAACTGCGTTGGTGCCGGGGGCGGCGAAAGTTAACCGCTGGGGCGAAGCGAATGAGTATTTTGCGGGACGGATAGAGGCCACGGCGAAACTTTATCATGCAGGAAAAATCAAAAAAATCCTGCTTTCGGGGGATAACAGCCGCAAGGATTATGACGAGCCGACAGATATGAAAAACGCATTGATTGAACTTGGAGTTCCGGCTGACGTGATAACGTTGGATTATGCGGGATTCCGGACATTGGATACGGTTGTGCGGGCGAAAAGCGTTTTTGGCAAAAACAAATTTCTGGTGATTACGCAGTGGGGACATGCGGAAAGGTCAGTTTATCTGGCACGGAAACACGGTGTTGAGGCATACGGATTTTACGCAGCTGAACCGCACCATATCCCGTGGCTTGTCAAAAAGAATCGCAGCCGTGAAGTGCTTGCCGCCGTTGCCGCCTGGCTCGACGTCAACATCCTCCGCAAGCGACCCAAATTCCCGAAATGAAACTTGTATTTTTATAAAGATGCATTATAATAAGAAAAATAATTACCAAACTTCCGATAAATCAAAAGATAATTAATACAAAAATGGACAAGCTTTTGTTTATTATAGTATAAATAAACAAAGCGGCAGTTTTTATAAATTTACTGCCGCTTTTTTATTTTCTGCATATAAGCTCTGAAAATATTAATGCAATTCTACCGGACAATAAGATATACGGTATAGGCTATATAAATCAGCAAAAGAAGAATTCCTTCTTTACGGCTGATCTTCAAACCGCTTTTCAGCATCGGATAAAGTAAAATACTTACACCAAGCATCAATATCATATCAACATTGCTGATCCCTTGAGTTTTTATCGGACTGATCAATGGAGCAACACCGAGAATAGCCAGAATATTGAATATATTTGACCCGATAACATTGCCAATTGCTATATCCTGCTCTTTTTTTATCGCCGCAACAACAGAAGTTGCCAATTCAGGCAGACTTGTGCCAACAGCTACAACTGTCAAGCCAATCACTGCTTCTGAAACACCGCACCATTCTGCCATCGTAACAGCAGAATTTACAAATAATTTGGCTCCGCCAATCAATGCCGCCAATCCTCCGGCAACCATAAAAACCGACAGCCATATTCCGCAGTTTGCACCGGATAACTCTTGCTGCTCATTTTTTTCCTCTTTACGTGAAGCATAAAAGCTCCATACGGTATAAGAAATATTTCCAAGCAGCAGCAATGCAGCTTCCCAGCGGTTGACTCCATCGCTGATTGCATAAAAAACAAGCAATATCAATGCTGATATAATCATTATCCAAATGTCAAATTTCAACAATTTGGGATTTACACGCAAGGGAGAAATAACTGCACTCAATCCCAAAATCAAAGCAATATTGCAAATATTCGAGCCGACAATATTACCCATACTGACATCGCCGAAACCTTTCAACGCAGCATCAACACTGACGACAAGTTCCGGTGCGCTGGTTCCATAAGCAACCAATGTAAGTCCGATAACCAAAGGTGATACTTTCAATTTCAATGCGATATTTGCACCACCTTTGACCAGATAATCAGCTCCATAATAAAGCAACACCAAACCTGCAATAAAATATAAAGCAACAAGCATAATAAATACCTCCATTAAGATTTTTCAATTTCAACATTAAAATTATCATAAAACATTTCAGAACGCTCATTGATATTCAATAAATGTCTCGAAATCTTGCGGAGCTCGACCAGCAGTTCCAAATACAAAATTCCTACCTGCGGACGGCAATCCCCGTTATTGATCCGACTGATATGCTCAGTTTCATATTCATTGAGCATCTTGTCTATCTCATCATACAGAACTGCAGATTTTTTTATCAATGTAGAAGTACAACGGGTCAGCATTTCTGCTGAAACATCAGCAATTTCAATAAGCTTATCATGCAGAAGGTCATATTCTTTTTCCGCCTGCTTACTTAATTGCAGTTCATTCTGCCGCATTTGGGTAATGATATTCTGAATAATTGCAGTATGATCTCCAATGCGTTCAACGTCATTGGTACAATGCAGCAGAAGGGGGATCTGTTCAGCTTCCTGCCGGGGCAATTTTTTTCCCATGAGCTGCGCTAAATACTCAGTAATATTCTTCTGACGTTCATCTATATCCGCCTCTCTTTTTTCAAGCTGGCGGGCAAAAAGTTGATTTTTCGTATCATTGCGGTTATACAGATTCAATGCACAATCTATCATTCTCCACGCTTTCTGCAGCATCCTGCGAAGTGCATAGGTTGTCTGAGTCAAAGCGATAGACGGAGTATCCAGAAGATGCGGTTCCAAATATTGATATTTGATCTTGCCTGGTGCAACCGGTATGACTTTTTCACAGATCAAAGCCAGCAGAGGAATGAAAGGCAGAAGTACCAATGTCGTAAAAACATTGAACAATGTATGAGCATTGGCAATCTGTCTCGGTAATTCTCCGTTGAGAGAAAGTTTTTTTATCACAGCAAAAAAGACCGGCTCATTCCCGTAAGTAATAAGAAATGAAATACAAATAATAATCACACCGAGAACATTAAAAAGTGTATGCGCCAATGCCGCCTGTTTGGCTACACGATTTGCAGTCATTGCCGCCAACTGCGCAGTAACTGTCGTGCCTATATTAGAACCGAGAATCAAAGCCACCGCTGTATAAATATCCAGCAATCCGCTCGCTCCGAGAGCAATAACTATACCGGAACATGCAGAACTGCTCTGAATAATCATAGTCGCAATAAGGCCTATAAAAATCGCTCCGAACAAAGCTCCGGCTGGTATCATTCCGTTAACCGGAGCGCATTGAAACGTAAGAAATGCTTTTTTGAATGATTCAAGTTGAGCCAATGTTTTAAGCTCACTGCTCATCAATTCCATGCCGAGAAAAAGAAATCCCAAACCAATTACCGTCTCACTCCAATTTGTGATTTTCTGCCGCTTGGAGAAACTCAGCAGCAATCCGACAATAATAGCAGGCATAATGATCCAAGATATATCAAAAGCTACCAGCTGAGCTGTGATCGTAGTACCGATATTTGCCCCGAAAATCAATCCTATCGCTTGTATCAATGACAATAATCCCGCATTGACAAAACCGATAACCATGACAGTACTGGCACTGGATGATTGAATAACACAAGTGACTGCCGCCCCCGAAACAACTGCGATAAGGGGATTTACAGAGAAAATCCGCAGAATACTGCGCATTTTTTCTCCAGCGACCTGATGAAGCCCGTCACTCATAAGCTTCATACCATAAATAAATATGGCAAGTCCGCCAAAAACTTGCACAAAAGTTGCAAACATGATAATATACCTTTTTTAATTAATATTTTTTGAAATTAACTGTCAAAACAAATATCAATTTCCGGACCGGCCCGGACAAAAAGGCAATTTTTATGATAAATTGAAATAAAATAAAAGTTCTTAAAAACATATTCAACAGATATTTTGTTTATGAAACAATATTTTTTGCAATCCGAAATATCGGCATCATATACCTGAAAGTTTTTTTGCGGTCGCTTTGATACCGTACGTTTACTTACCGGTTCACAAATATCCTGTACCGTATCAAATCCAGCTGCTCCACTTGAATTTTGAAAAAATGATTCCGCATTTTCGATGCAATCAGCAACTTTACAACAGAACGTATTGCTCTCATAATTACTGAACAGCATGCAG
>JAFVPG010000012.1 GCA_017505415.1 Lentisphaeria bacterium
GCGGGATGAATTTGCTGTAAATCTGTGCCGTATTGCCCGGCTTCGGGAGCTGACGCTCCTCTACGCCGTGGCATCCTTCGCACGCTCCGTTACACTCCGCTCATTTTTGCTTTGCAAAAAAAATCTACGTATGGCATTCCTGACGGCCTGCCATCCGTAGCTTTAGCGAAGGATGGTGGAGGTAGAACAAATTTGACTTATGCCATCTCTACGCTCACGATGGCAAAAGTTTTTTAAGTCTGATGGTAAGTTTGATTTCAAAGAAATATTCTCCCAAATTCTCCGTCAAGCAGAAATTCCTGGGCGGCTGTTTGTATTTTTGAAATCCGCTACGCTCGAAATTACCATTCTGTAAAAAGGCTAACGCCCTCTGCAAATGTATCCCCAAAGGAAAAGTCCCAACATAAAAAAATTGACTGCCCATATCCCGGCGATCCCATTGTGAATTTTCATCTTATCTTGCTCTTTTTTACCATACCATAACATTAAACCGTATGGAACAAACATAAATATCACCCAACAGACTGCTGCTGCAAATATTGAAAATATGCTGTCGGCTTGTCCGGAATGAATTTTTCCCAACTGCCGAAGTGCGGTTCCGGTAAATATTATAAAACCAACCGGGGCAACTGCCAGCAGCAGCAAGTTTTTGAGAAATCCTGAAAACTTTTCCCGAAGAGCCCCCGATATAAGTGCTGAAAGGGAAAATATCGGAGTAAAAAAAAGAATCACCGGCAGTAGAAAAAAACAACAGATCGCATTCAAACTATCTTCAAGAAATAACCTGTCTGCTATCAGGACGCCGTTTGTTATGCATTGATAATAAAGCAAAACTGCCAACGCTCCACAAAAAAGCAGTACCGTGATAATACCTAAAATCGCATCGTACCTGTTAAATGGATTTTCTTTTTGCTGCACTTTGAGTAACGAAAAAACAAACGGTACAATTCCAAGAGCACCCCATGTGGTATATACAGTCAATCCTGAAAGTGAATGGCAGAAATTGAAGCGAGGCCAAATTACTGTTCCAAGTACCAACCACGCAAAAGAAATGGCTAATTGGGATAAAAATCTTATGACACCGGACCATTTATCACGTTCTCCGGCGCAAACAATCCCCAGAATTGCTGTCACCAGACAAACGATCTGCATAATGACAGCAAACAATATTCTGATAAAAGAATTTTCCAATCCTGACATGGTATCTCCCACGCTGAAAACTTTATAAATACACCATCTGAAAATATTTTACAAAATATTATTTCTCCGGTTTGAAATTAATAGATTGTACTTTTATTGCAGGATTTGATGAATGTTTGATATGCTTGATACACGAAAACACACCGCCGCAAAAGAACAACAAGGCAAGTATAATTGCCGGAATCCGCCAGCTTTTCCAACTGCCAAAATGTACAGCCAAATATAAAGGTATACAGCTCCACAACTGCCAGATATTCCCCGAACCGGTTAAAATAAAAATGGTAATTCCCGTAAATGCTCCCAGAATAAATCCTGCCCGGGCAAGTCGATGCTGCCAATCTTTGGGCGGAGAAATGATGATGCCGTTCTCTGCTTTCCTCTTTCTGAAATAGATAAGATAAAGAATCAACTGTCCCAGCAGTGTTACCGGTGTAAGCACTATTCCCCAGATAATTTGAGCAATCACACCACGGCGGCGGGGACTGCTGGAATTTTTTTCATATTCCCAGCGAATATCAGACTGCATAAGGTTTATATTATAAACTTTTCCTGTTTGAGTATCGAGCCAGCCGCTTTTTCCGGCTTGCACAAGTGCGTAACGCTCACGCAGTTCCATTCTGTAATGCCAACCGCACCATGTAAAAAAAGCATTTATAACGCAAAAAAGCAGAAACATCACCGAAGTAAATAAAAACTGTTTTTTCTTCCGCAAGATTATAACACAACACAGCCAAGTTAACCAAAGTACCAACAGAAGCGGCAGCAGATATTTTCCGCTTTCATAAATCCAGCTGAAGATTTTTATATCAAATGGTATATTCATTTTTAATCAGTTTTTTGTAAAAAAGTCAAAAATTGCAACTCTAATAAAAAATAGCATAAAAATCATTATTTTCAAGTATTTTATAAATTTGCGGGGATTTTTTTTAATATATTATAAAATACTTTTTGAATCTCTTCCAAACTGAATCTGATGGATAATCCTATTTCCGGGCCCAATATTCTATCTTCAAAAGGAGTCGTATCATTTGATGAATTGCCCCAAATATAATATGGTAAAACTGTATGGAACAAACATAAATATCCCCAACCAACTGCAGCGGTAAATATTGAAAGTATACTGCCGGATTGCCCGGAATGAATTTTATCAAGCTGCCAAACCGTTGTTCCGGTAAATATCAGGAAACCAACCGGGACAACTGCCAGCGGCAGCAAATTTTTAAGAAATTCCGAAAACTTTTCCCGGAGCATTCTTGTTATGGAATTGCACTATGTGCACGCACATCCGAAATATGCAAAGCACACAAATGCTGCTATAAGAGATGCGATTGTTGCAAGCCCCCAGATACCGACTCTGCATCGAGCTTTATTTTTTTCTTTGATGCCTTTTGCGGTAACGATTCCAAACGGAATAAAGTTGCCAACAAAACACATAAACAACATGATTACAGGCAAAAGTTTATCGGGCGGGTGTTTGTCGGTAAATATAACATACATCATTATACAAAACCATAAAACGATAATGCTGACAGGAAGCAGTATGATACGAGCAACAGAAAACAGCACTCCTTTGAAAGATTCACATTTATAACTCCAATAAAGTGTCAATGCAAAGAAAAACAAGGCTGAGAAAAAAAGCACAACTGCGGAACAAAGAAAAAGTAGCAAAGACATTTTTATCCGTTTTTTATAATTTTCATTCATCCTTTACATTACGGTAGCACAGAAGTAATTATTTTTCAAATTTTATTCAAATAAAGGGATGATTTTTTTTATTAGCGTGATGATATTTTTATGATCTACTTTATTTTTTTCAACGAACTCAACATATTTTTCACGGCCCAAATCCATCCAGAGATCAGCTCTGCTGAAAATTCGATTTATGAGTGGAGTAGTATCGTTTTCATCATTCCCCCAAATATGATAAAGTAGAACATCAGCCAAAATATGCAAAACATTATCAATGGTATTACCTGGTGAGTAATAATTATAAGTACCGATGTTTTCAATATCAGTAACTACTTTGCCATTAGCATCAAAAATAATTTCCTGCCCTGTTTTTTTGTTATAGTATTTTACATTATCAGTTTGATTTTTGTGTCTGTGGTACATATTTTCAAAATTTGATGCCTTTATAAACCCACGTTTGATTGCTTCTTCCGGGGATTGAGGCAATGCCCAGAGTTGCTGTTCCCGCAAGGCTAATCGGTTGTAATGCCAATTTCTTAATCCGCTTATCAGCTCGGTATGGATATTTGCCCACGAACGGATTTCCCGGGCAATATTGGAATTTCCAAGTTTTTCCATTTCTTGTTCTACAGATTTGGCTGCTTGGTTTATTTTCAACATTGCGGCCAATGTTATTTGGAATGTTATGAATACGGCGGTTAATTTTGCTTTTTCAGCAGCGTCATCAACTTTATTTACTGCATCACTCGTTGTTTGAATAGCTTTATGTATTTTCCAGGAAAGCGGAAGTGTTGAAATTATTGTATTGGATATTTCTTGTATTGAATGTTTTTTTGCGTTGCTTTGACATACGGAAAGCAGTTGCCTGGCAATGTTGGCTATTTTGTTTCCGTAAGTCATAAGTTGTTCTTTTACCTGATGCAGTTCATTTTGCAATCCGGTTACTTCGCCGTTGGTTAGATACTCATACTTACACCGGCAATTGGGGTGGATAGGCAGTTTGGGGCGATCTTTGTCGTTTTCTTCAAATATCTGATTATGATGTTTCAGGCAATCGCGGCAGCTGTTTTCGCCTTGTTCAGATACAAAACGCACCAGACGTGAAGGAGTGATTCTGTTTATATATTCGACCAATTCTTCAATGTTCATTTCTTTTTCCTTGTTGGGTTGATTGATAAAAAGTCCTTTGCATATATGCTGGCATTTGTCAACATAAAGGCTCAGACCGGAAGTAAAAAAAGAAAATGAAATGTCAATAGCTATATTAAGAATCAAGTATTTCGGCGTTTCTAACCTCCCCCAAAACTATGCGGACAATTCAAAGCAGAAAAGAATGCAAACTGGATTTGATAAAAGGAAAAACAAAAAGGACAGTTTGGATTTCCAACCGGAGTTGTCCAAAATGTCCTTGCTGTATCAAATGGTGGGCGTAGTAGAACTCGAATCTACGACCTCCACGATGTCAACGTGGCGCTCTAACCAACTGAGCTATA
>JAFVPG010000111.1 GCA_017505415.1 Lentisphaeria bacterium
ACGCTTTTCAAAATCCATTCTTCTCTGTCAAGTTTACTGAAATCAATTCCGTTTAAAATTGCAAAAGCAGTTTTTCCGATATAAAAAGCAGAAGAATTTTTATCTGCAGAATTTTCTGCAGTTATTTTACATTTGCAGTTGGTAAGTTTCGGCAGATAAAGTGCAATCTCTGAAGCGGCATGTCTTTCTGCTTCACTTGCTTTATCAGGGATGATAATATTTACCGTACTTTTTTCATTTAATGTAAAAACTGCCGCCGGGACAAAACCGGCATAAACAGATATAAATAAAAATAATAATATTTTTTTCATAATTTTAAATCTTTCATATCAACGTGTTGTTTCTGTGATGTCTCCCGGAGCGGCATTCCAGAGATCAAGAGATTTCAAATTGTCACTTCTCCATATCTCTCTGTAAAAAGCAGTTTTGGAACTTCTTGCGCTGCCGTCAGCGTATGAGGCATTGAACCCATTAGGATGAGCTTTCATTTTGCCCATTGAAATACGATCTGTTGTAATTAAATTATATTTTCCGCAAAGGCATATATTATTTTCACTGGTCCATGCATCAGCAGTAACAATTGTATTTGAAATATTATTTACGAGTTTATTGATTTTCTTTGCGACATATTCCGGATTGGCATCTGTAAAACCGGAATATCCGAGGTAGCCATTATAACCGATACTGGCATGACAGCGGACATTCTGATAAGAATATGCACCGCCGCTTTTAAAATAATTATCTCCTGAAGTTTTATCTGACGGACAAAGTAATATTTTTGTAAATTTTTTGGTAGTTTCCAATGCCGTATCTGTTTTATTCCATCCCAGGCACACTGCGATAAATTCCGGAAATACTCCTGGAATTACAGAGGCATTGGCTGTTGAGGCGGGAATCATGTGACCGTCATTTTCATCAGCATACAATAGCCAAGCCTGATAAATTTGTTTCTGTTGAGCTAAACATACTGAACTTCTTGCCCTTTCTCTGGCTTTATTCAATGCGGGGAGCAGCATGCCTGCAAGGATTGCGATAATGGCAATAACAACCAATAGCTCGATCAGCGTGAACGCTGATCGAATGAAGCACGGCTCCGCCGTATGAAGCATTTTCCTGCGGAAAATATGAAGCGCCCCGTTAGGGCATGAAGCGCTTGCTTCGCAAGCATAATAAGGCATTTTTTTGTTCTCTTTTTTCAGGTAATACAACGGTAAAACACCTATTTGACAAGTTTTACTCACCAGAAGTTCAATCAGCGTGAACGCTGATTGAGTGAAGATGTGAAATAGTGAAGAGCTTGACGGCGTCAAGCGTGAAGTGCGCCCTGCCGGGCGTAAGGATGTGTTGTTTTTATATAATTTTTTAAAATGACATAACGGATAAACACATAGTTGGCAAGTTTTGCTCACCAATAGCTCAATCAAGGTGAAGATACTGCGGCGAATGAATTTTGCTTTTGTTTTTTTCATAAAAACTCCTTTTATTTTTTTAAATTCTATACATATATATAGAATTGTTTTTGCCATACTATAAACTGCATATCGTTTTTTGTCAAGTCTATTTACAAAAAAACTTGATTTTTTTTCTGTAAATATTATATTAAAGAAAGGTGGTTATATGAAATTAAAAAAGTATCAGGAAATAGAAAGTTATTTGTTGGAAGAGCTGTCAGGCGGAAAATATGCCGTTGGAGACAGATTCCCGTCGGAAACTGAACTTGCAATACAATTTAATGTCAATGCGTTGACTATCAGGAAAGCATATACAAAATTAGTTGAAAATGGCTATGTCGTTCGCAAAAGACGAACAGGTACTTTTGTTTCTGCATTACCGGAAAAACCTGTAAAATTCAGAGTCTTTAAATATTGTCTTATCGGTGTAGTGTTGGGAAGAAATATCATAAGCGATATAAAAATAGCCCGTATTATGCTCGCTCTGCAACAAGCCATAGAGAGACATGGATATATGACTGTTGTTGTTCATGATAATTATGAAGCTCTCTTCGAGGCGGGCATTATCGGGGCAATCAGTGTAGCTGAAATTACTCCGGAATGTCGTGAAATGTTCAAAAAAAATAATGTTCAGCTGGTAGAATTCGGCTCAACTTCACCGGGTAAATTTCATATCAAACCGGATTTTGAAATGGCTGCTGATTTTGCAATAAAAATTTTCGCTGATGCCGCAAGAAAAAATATTCTTGTTGCCGGAAATGGTAAAGAAGCTGTAAATACCTATAACAATATTTATAAATATATGAAAAAATATGCAGCAAATTACCTTATGTCATTGGGCAGTTGTGTTTTTGAAGATAAAGCACAGTTTATTAGCCATTTGAATAATGATTTTAGCCATTATGATGCAATTTTTGTTTTGAATTCATGGTGTCTTGACAGTATTGCGGCGGTGCTTGCAGAAAAAGGCAAGACGGCGGGCAAAGATATTTCAGTGCTGGTACACGGCAGCAATGCTCTGTTGATTCCCGCTTCTCCGCCATGGGCCATATTGGATATAGATGTTGAACAGGCAGCAAATACATTGGTGGATTGTTTGCATGAATTGATACTTAACAGTAATGCAGAAATTGAAATGCCGTTGTCACCATATCTTCCTGTTCAGAACCGTGGTTCTGTGTGATTATTACAAATTTATTGCTTTGTACCAAATTGGCCGATATTCAAAAGATTTCATTTCCGGTACGGACAGATAAAAAATTGGAAATATGAAATGCAAAAGTTATAAAGTCCGAAATTATCCCTATCGTTTTACAACACAAAAAACAACAATAGAAAAAATAACAGAACCCGATAGCTGATAAAACAGAGGGCGCAGAAAATATAAAATTGCAGAAAGCCGGAGTTTCTTTATTTGAGGGTACGGTTGGTAATATGCCAGTTATCTGAAATATCGTATTCGCGGTTGAGAATTTCTTTTTTGGTGTAGATTATATCATCTTTGCCCCATACGACGAGATAATAGGCGATTATTTCCCGATTTCCAACTTCTTTCAGATTGAAGGATACTTTGGTGAAATTGCCGTGTTTGCTGGTGTGCAGCCGATGATGCGGATTGAATATGTCCCGTTCACTTGAAACGGCTTTTTCAAGCATGATAGCTTCGTTATAAACCTTGCTGTTTTTGGTTTTTGCTTCCGCCGGGTAACAGCATGTGACAATATTTTTGCCGGAACCTTTTTTGGCAGAAGTCAGCAAATAGAGATAAAAATACGGAGTTTTGATAACTTTTTTCTGCTTCTTTTTGGTTTTGAGGGAAATACTGTAATCAAGCGTGGCGACATTGACCTTTTCCTCTTTTTTCCCTCTTTTTGCAGTAATTCCTTTGCCATTGACGGGGAATTTCAGATCTGAAACGTTGATAGTATAATCAGACGTGTTGTCATCAAAGGCGAGATTCATGTTAATATCTGAGTTGTAATATTTAAAAACCTTTGATAATGAGATATTTCTGGTAGTTTTACCGATTTTGAAAGTCATGATATTTTTGTCAATGGCAACAATGTCGATTTCGGAAATTATCTTTTTTTCATCATCGGTTCCTTTGTAAATGAGAGTTCCGCCGAAAGCTGTTCCGCACAGAATTATTGTAATAAAAGATAGAAAATATTTATTCATACCGCCCCCTTATTTTTTGTTTTTTCCAGCTTCTATTGAAGATTGAAGTTTTTGGGCTTCAAGCATGTCATGATGCTGCTTGATCTGGGTAATAATTGAACTGTCATTCATGTAGCTTAAAGCAACATCGTAGTCAAGAATGCCGAGTTTGTATTTTTCCAGCAGACATTGATCCATGGTACACATACCGGCTTTGCTGCCGATTTGCATTGATGCACGGAGCTGATGGGTTTTGCCATCGGCAATCAGACTGCTGATGGCGGAAGCATTGGTCATAATTTCATAGGAGAGGGTGAGTTTACCGTTTACATCAGGAACGAGACGCTGACAGATGATTCCACGCAGACTGCCTGCAACCATGGTGCGGATTTGTGCCTGTTGTGCAGGCGGGAAAACGTCAAGAATGCGGTTCAAAGTACTTCCTGCATCATTGGTATGGAGAGTGCCGATGACCAGATGTCCGGTTTCTGAAGCGGTGATTGCGTTTTCAATGGTTTCGAGGTCGTGCATTTCTCCGATGACAATAATATCGGGGTCTTCACGGAGTGCGCCTTTGAGAGCTGACCGGTAACTGTTTGTATGAACTCCGACTTGACGTTGAGTTACCTGACAATTTCTTGAAACCTGCAGAATTTCAATAGGATCTTCGACAGTGATGATATG
>JAFVPG010000112.1 GCA_017505415.1 Lentisphaeria bacterium
ACCGGGCATGGAGTTGCGAAGATGAAATTGTATTGACGTTTGACTTTACGCTTAAAGAGATTACTGCCCCCGGGGACAAATCCTTTGTGGCAGTTAAACGCGGACCATTGGTTCTGGCAGAAGACTCAACCGGCTTCGTCGCAGATGCCAGAGTGCATGAGTTGTGGCAAGGGAAAAAGCTTTGCGAATATGCCGCCTGCGGCAAAATGATGAGTGCAGACAATTCGCTTACGGTCTGGTTCAAAAAATAAAAATTTTCTATCAGAGAATCAGTTTATTCATGATTTTGTGAAGATTGAATTATTTCTGCGTAGAAAATGTAGTCAATTATCAACGCTATGTAAAATTAAAAGGATCGGTCAAAAATGGTAAAACCGATAATTGCTGTGCTTGGAGCAAATCCGGCATGGCAGAAAACATTGTTTTTCAGTGAAGTTATACCCGGCAAAGTAAACCGGGCGGTAAAGGAAGAAAATTATCCGTCCGGCAAAGGAGTTAATTTTTGCCGGGCATTACGCTGTTCAGGGTTGGCAGATTCCTGTCTTATCCAGTTTGCAGGAGGGATCAATGGACAAAGACTTTGTTCAGGGTTGGATAGTGCCGGATTCAAACATGTCACCATACCGGTCAAAGCGGAAACCCGTAATTGCATAACCTGCTTGGATGCAAATGGTAATATGACGGAATTGATCGGTGTTTCACACCGGGTTTTACCTGAAGAAGGTGTAGATTTTTTGGAAAAACTGAATATTTTGCTCGACAACGCAGATATTTTTGCCATTACCGGTTCCCTGCCCGATAACAGTGATCCGGAAATTTATGTAAAAGCAGTAAAATCAGCCGTTGAGAAAAAGGTGACATTACTGCTGGATACCTTGGTTCGACTTGAGGATATATTGAGTTTGCCGGGAAAAATGATTTTGAAAGTTAATAAGGAAGAATTTTTCAAAATTACCGGCAAAGATGATATTATTGCCGCACACTGTTGGGCGAATAATAAATATCCCGGTAAAATCTTTGCAGTTACCGACGGAGAAAATTTTGCAACATTATCCATTGAAAAATGTTTGTGGAAATATCATCTGCCGCAAATCCCGGTGGTCAATCCTCTGGGTGCCGGAGATACAGCATCAGCAGTGATGTCAGGAGCATTGGTATCCGGAATATCCCCGCAGGAGAGCTTCCGTCTGGCACTGGCGGCTGCATCTGCAAATTGTCAAACGCCGACGGCCGGAGAATATTCTCTTGAAACAGCGGCTTTTTTTGCAGAACAAATAACGATCACTCAACACAAATTGCCGGTTCAATTATGAAAAATATATCTGTTCAAGTTTCACAACATGACAAATATCAAATTGAATTGAAATTTATTTGTCCAATAAAAAATGGCAAAAAAATCGGTGATTACCACATCGAATTATACTTTTTTATGCCACGCAATCTGGATGTTACTGACCGCAGTTTCGGAACGGAACAATTTTACAATGATTTTTATGAGCATATCCGTTTTCAGACGCCTCATATAGATTTGCATACTCTTATTTCGTCTGCTGACAGTCCATTGGCGAAGTTGAAATCGGCAAACAGCTTCAATCAGGATGAATATGCAAAATGGTTGAAAATGTGTTGTTCCATTGCCCGAAGTGCGATGCGGGACGGGGAAAAGGCCGTAGAAAGTTCCCATCCGCAAAAAAGAATTCAGGTGGGACGGGAATATCTTGAAAACAGTGAGATACTGTTGAAAAAATTCCGGGCATGCCGTCCGGAAAAGGGAGCCGCCGAAAGTTTGGAACTGTTTGATCTGGTCGATGAGTTTTTGAGCATTATGGCAAATTCTTACCGTTATAAACTCTGGGAATTTTTCAATATCTACGACGATCAGGAACTTGCCGGGATGATTGCTCAAATTACTGGAGATGAATTAAGTTACCGCGAAGCTCACAATTATCCATCCATGCCGTATGCCCATGCCGATAATTCTGAATTGCTTTACCGGGAAAGTACTCTAAAAAAGGCAATGGCAAATATCCTTTTCCTTGATGTGGAAACCCGGCGTGCAGGAGTGTTTCTGGAAAACCTGCTTCTTGGTATTTCTGCTGCAATAGCCATGGCATTTGCCACAACAGTATCTTTCATTTGGAAAGGTTTGTTTTTAGAAGAATTCTCCCTCTCCTTTTTTGTGGTTTGGGTAATTGCTTACATGTTCAAAGACCGGATAAAATCATCTTTACAGCTTTACTGTCTCAAGCACCGCAATCGTTATTCTTATGACTTCCGGCAAAAGATCAGAGACGGTTTGGGTACGGAGATCGGCATCTGTCGGGAAGGATTCAGTTATTGCAACGCCGCTGAATTGGATTCAGAAATTACACAAGCGAGGAACCGGCACACATTAAGCAGATTGGAAAACGGCTCTTTTGAAGAAAACGTGATGGTATTCCGTAAACGGATTGAAATATTCGGTGATCCCTGCAAAAATATTTTCCGTGAATTTGATGTTGATGGCATC
>JAFVPG010000113.1 GCA_017505415.1 Lentisphaeria bacterium
CGCTGCTCGGCAATTTCTTGCCATCGCTTACTTCGCTTCGCTCGTAACCGCTTCAGACCTCGCGGGGCTAACCGCCCTTTACTTACTCCGAGAGAGCTTTAAACTCCTTATCTTCCTTAAATTCCTTATTATTTGTCATGCCCTGCCGCACGCATACGGCTTTGCCATAACATCGCTGCAGGTCGTGTACCTGCCCGCGCTATTGTTACTCCGGGCTGGCTTATATACTTTATTCAAAAAGTACCCTTTTCTTTTTTGAAAAGGTGGAGGGTCTTAGGGAGGCGGAAAAATCTTTTTTTCTTTTAATCAAGAAAAAAGTTTTTCCGCCTTCCTAAACAACTTGCCTCCTTCCTATAATTCATATTACATCATATTTTGGGTTCAAAAGTTGCTTCGGGTGAAATTTCAGGCAATTCGGGGTCGGGACGGAACGGCACATGGCAGTAACTGTACAAATCCGCGTCACGACCGATAAAACGCAAGGCAATTTTTCTGCCTTTCAGTTCAGAGAGGTCTGAACCGTTTTTCTTCCACATCGGACGAATATCCAGAGAATCTCCGTATATGCTGTACATATTATTGCGACCGTAATCGGGAATGACATTGCCATATTCATCAAGAATTTCAACTGTCAATGTACCCCATGCGGAAGTTTCCAGATTCAAACTCAAAGAATTTTCAGTCAACACAAACGGACGGGTGACAAGAACACCTTCATGCGCACCGAAATGTGCTGAAACAAAACCGTCCTGACGCAATTTCAAGCGGCGGAAACGGGCAGGTTTGCCCTGATCTCCGATATAATTTTCACTGGCATAAAATGAAATTTCATCCGGTGCGCCGAAGCCCAAACCTGATTTGGTCGGTATCATGCCGTAGCAGAAATAATTGTCGCCGTAAATCCAGCTGCCTTCCGTACACGGTCCGGGACGCAAAAATGATTCCTCCTGTCTGTCCCATATCCAGCCGTTGCGGCTCGACATAAAAAGCGTATCCGTGGCAACAGTTCCCAAACGGGTGAATTTACGGTCATTCGCCCAAAATGCCCGGCGTTCCGCACCCGGCGGATAAAGCTGTGATTTCGTCCAGATTTGTCCGTGGTCGCAGTAACGGGCGGGAAATCCTACCATATATTTTGCCGAACGGAAATACGGAATAATTTCATTTGTATAAAGCTGTGTATCAGGATATTCATCATTGCGGAAAGTCAAATCCGATGCATTGGTAAAAGTTTTAAAATCTTCAGTAAGGTGCATTCTGATGCCACGCTTGCCGAAACGGCGGATACGGGTATAAAGGTGATACTTTTTGATTTTCGGATTCCAGCAGAGTGTATTATGTGTATCATATTGAGCTTCAATATTGAGCGGCTTGTCAAATTTCAAACGGAATTTCAATCCGTCCTCAGAAACCGCAAGCATCAAACCGTGACAATCTTCAGAGATATAACCGTGAAACAGCATTTTGAAACGTTCATCTTTCGGCGCATCAGGATTGCTGTCAAGAAAAACTGTTGCATTGAGAACATTGGAAATTATTCCTTCATAATCATTTTTATTCAGAATACTTTTTGTTGTAATCTGCTTCCAATGGATGCCGTCTTCGGATTCTGCGACAGAGAGACACGGAGTCGGTTCGCCTTCATCGACAAATGGAGACTTCCAGTTGTAGCCGCCACGGAAATACAGACGCCATTTACCATTGTCAAGCTGCATGATTGAGCCGCCGCCTGTAAGATTTGAAGCATAAGGAAATTCAGGAGCATAAAAGTCATCACATCTTTCAGGATGATGCAAGCGGAAATCAACATTTTGGTAAGAATCGACCATTTCAAGATCAGTGAAAAGCTCACGGCTGTAATAGCCCGGATCAGCACACATCTGTTCTGCCTCCTTGTTTTTGTTAGACATATATGTAAAAAAATGTTTATTCATCGCATTTTCAAACTCTTTCTGAGTTCCTCTTTCAAGAATATCACAAATCTCTGAATGAGTCGGAACATCTTTGCTCCATTCGGAATTTTCACTGAAATCATATTTAAATGCCGAGCTTATAATTTTCTGAAATTGACTGGCAATACCATTACCGCTCATACTGAAAAGTTTAGTATGAAATAATATTTCCCCTTCAATATCAAAGTCTTGCGAATTTTCTGCAATCAACCGTAATTCACGCAAGTCATCCGGAGTACGATTTTCCCATATCTGCGGCAGCATACCTTTTTCCATAACAATACGCAAATGCATAAAATCTTTTTTATCGTCTTCAGTAAAAAGTTTCGCCTTTGCCAATTTGCGCAAACCTTCAAAAGCATTGACATTTTCCCGCAAAACCATACCTCTGCGCTTGCGTGATTCAATGACGCCGAGAGCTTTCAAGCCGGAAATACCTTCACGCACACTGTGGCGGCTGACATTGAGTCTGCTGGCGATCTCCTCTTCCTTCGGCAACGGATCTCCGGGCGAAAGTCCTTCTGTATTAACATATTGCAAAATACTTCTCTCAACGCTGTCAGCCAGCGTTTCTATTGATTTACTTATAGTTTCAGCCATTTTATACCCCATAAAAATAATTATGTCTAACATATTCTTGTATAACTATAGTACAATGAAAATAATTTGTCAAGAGCAAAATAAAAAAAATTACAAAAAAATAACATTATTTATCAAATATCAGGAATAAAATTTTTTCTTCAAACTGCCATCCCAATGCAGAAAAGCTTTAAAAACATACTGTTTATCAAAATAAAAAAGATATTATGAGAGACACAAGAGGTCTCTCATTTTTTATGTCTAAAAACAAAAAGTGGTTTGCCTCTTGATAAAAACGGATTTATGTTAATCCAAGAACAACGAAGTCGCATACTGCGCTTCAAAAATCAGGAGGAC
>JAFVPG010000114.1 GCA_017505415.1 Lentisphaeria bacterium
CCGCCGGATTAGCCACATTGGGGTATTGTCGCTCATTGCTATCGCAATTCACTATACCCCAAACCCCTCAATTTTTTCAAATTATCAGTCAATGTTTAGTACATAGCCATTCAAAAAAAGATTGAAAAATCAGCGTTGATGAGATTAAAGCGGTAGGTTGAGCGTGGCTATTGAATAAATAACCTCTGAAAACACTCCGTTTTAAGATCGCAACGATGAATTTCAAGATTTTTTGAGGACTTTTGAAATTACCTCCATAAAACAATTTTACATCATTGAACTTATTTAAGCTGATCGAGAGCATCCCACGGCGAGGGGGCATCGGGTGCTGAATCTGCACATTTGCACGACTTTCTGTTGAGATTTATGCCGCAGTGCGGACACAAACCTTTGCATTCTTCGTCGCAAATGATATTGGCAGGAAAAGCCAGCAGTAATTCTTCACGAATATCATCGGCAATATCAATTTCATCTCCGGAGCCGAGTTCATCCAGAAAAAGGGTATATTCTGTGCTGACAGTCTCCTCTACCGGAGCGAGGCATCTGCCGCATTCGCCGCTGATTGTGACGGTAGCATTGCCGCGAATTACAACGCCGCTGGCATGCAGTTGTGCCTCAAATTTGAAAGTGACGGGAGAAATGACGGATAAGATTCCGTCATTTTCAAGTTCAAGGAAATCAGCATCAAATGAATCTTCGGTGATGATATTTTCTTTTTCCAGCCGGGCAAGAGAGAGTTTTATTTGATACTTTTTCATATTCAGAATCCGAGTTTTTGGTGAATTGCATCAGCGACAACAGCTGGAACATAAGGTTCAAATTTGCCTTTGAGAAAAGCGATTTCCTTGACCATGTGCGAACTGATAAAAGATGTATTGGCATTGGGCATCATGAAAATCGTTTCGCAGCTCGCAAGCATACTTCGGTTAGTCAATGCCATCTGAAGTTCATATTCAAAATCAGAAAATGCACGCAAGCCGCGCAGGACTGCATCAACTTGCAGTTTGGGAACTGTATCAACCAGCAAACCTTCAAAGCTTATTACTTTGACATTGGAGAAAGCTTCGCAGCTTTTGGCAATCAGATCTGCACGTTCCTGTAAGGTAAACAGCGGATTTTTGCCCGGATTGACGGCAACGCCGACAATTACTTCGTCAAAAAGTTTACATGCCCGTTCAACCAGGTCGTAATGACCGATAGTAAAGGGGTCAAAACTTCCGGGATAGAGAACCCTTTTCATAATTTTCCTTTCGTCATTTTTTTCGTCAAATATCCGTCATTTCAAAAAAACAGCTCAAAAAATGACGGATTTTAACTTTTTTAACTTGATTTTTTATATATTTAATATACAGTATAAAAAAGATTTTTCAAATAAATAAAAGGATTTCATTGATATTTATGAATACAATTTTGAAATGGCGCACTTTTCTTGAGTCATTGCGCAGAGTGGATATAAAAAATATTTGTGTGGGAATAGGTGTATTTGACGGTGTGCATATCGGACATGCTGAACTTTTGCAATCACTGGCGGACTATGCGAAAAAAAATAATTCTTATCCGCTGGCAATAACTTTTTCACCGCATCCGCGCGCGTTGACTGTTCCGGAACATGCTCCCAAACTGCTTGTGCCTCTGAATCAGCGTATTGAGCTTTTGAAAAAGAATGGAGCAGAAGATGTTTTTGTTATTGATTTCAACCGTGATTTTGCCAATCTTGAAGCGGGAGAATTTCTCCGTGTGTTCTGCTTGGATAATGCAGTGAAAATAGATTGTATTTGTGTCGGGAAAAACTGGCGTTTCGGCAAAAACGGCGCAGGAGATACTGTTTTGCTGGAAAAATTTTGTCAGGCAAATAATATAGATTGCCGGTTGATAGAAGAACTGAAAATCGACAGCGAAAAAATAAGTTCAGCCAATATCCGTATCGCTGTTGCCAACGGCTTTCTCGATAAAGTCCGGAATATGCTTGGCAGACCGTATTTTATTCACGGAACTGTGGTTAAGGGGTTTTCTTTTGCAGGAGATAAACTGGGACATCCGACTGCCAATCTCAAGCCCGATTCTGAAATATTGCCGCCGGACGGAGTGTATGCCGCAAAAGCTGTTATTGATGATGCAGAGTATCTGGCTGCTGTCAATATTGGAGTGGCTCCGAGTTTTGACTTTAATTGCCGCAATCACCGTATTGAGGTGCATCTGCTGGATTTTGACGGCAATTTGTATGGCAGGGAACTTGATATTATGCTTCTCAAATATTTGCGGAATGAACGTTTTTTTGAATCCGCAGAGGCTCTTAAAGAGCAGATAATCAAAGATATTCAACAAATAAAAAGTTTAAAATAAAGGGATATTTTATGCCTAAAAAAACCTACAGCATCTCCGAATTGGCAGTGCAGCTGCAGCTGCCGCGTACTACAATCAATGACTGGTTGAAAAGTTTTTCTCCATATCTTGAATTTGAAATGCGTGGAAAACGTAAAGAATTCAACCGCAACGCTCTTGAAGTTCTCAAAAATATCAGCGTATGGAAAAATGAAGGAAAATCAGCTTCCGTCATACAGAAACTTCTTGAGGAGAAATATGGTATTCTCGGGGAGGTCACTGCCGGAAATAATGAAGAGCCTGCAGAGGAAGCAGAAAAAAATGAATCATCCAATGACAGTTCCGGTGAAATGATGCAGGTGGTTCACAGTGACATAGAACTTCTGCTTGCCAATGTCGAACAGCTTAATGAAAAACGTATAAAAAGCACACGCCGTGCCGCATGGGGAAGCATAATCGTTATGCTGCTTATATTGGCTGGAGTCGGTGCAGTGGCATACTTCATATATATAAGCATGATTAAGCTTCAAATGGAAAATGCCGCTGCCAAACAGGAATATGTAAAAAAGATTGAAATTTTGCAGAATGAAAGTAAGCAGCAGCTTGAAGAATTGAATAAGCTCCGTAAACTTGAACTCGAAAAACTCAGTTCTGATTTTAATATTCGCAATAAAAAATTTCAGCAGGAATTGCAGACTCAGAAAGATGAACTTGCCAAAGCATTCAAAGAACTTGAAAAATCTGTGGCGGCAAACCGTGAAGCGGAAATGTTGAAAATGCGTGAGGCCTTTGCCGCAGAACAGAAAGCTGCTCTGGAAAAACTTGTTGCCAAAGAAAAAGAGTTGAGCTCTATTCAATATCAGCTCGGCGAACTTCGCAAAGACAGTGAAGTTTTGCAGAAAAAAACTTCAGAACTTAATAAAATGCTTGAAAAAGAACGTAATGCCAATAAAAAACTTGAATCTGAAAATATTGAACTTAACAAAACTTTGAGTTCAATGCAAGATGATGCCGGAGATAAATTATGATCGTCGGCAGCGGCATAGATATAATAGAAATAAGTCGTATTGACGATTCTATTCAGCGTTTCGGCAAAACTTTTCTTGACCGTATTTATACTTCTGCGGAACAGAAGGAAAATGCCAGCCGAACATATTATGCCGGACGCTGGGCGGCGAAGGAAGCTGTTTCAAAAGCGCTGGGATGCGGTATCGGACAGGAGTGCAGTTGGCTGGATATTGAAATATTGAACAACAGCTCCGGGGCTCCGGTTGCCGTATTGCACGGTGCGGCATCAAACCGTCTGGCAAAAATAGGCGGTATAACTTTGCATATTTCTATCTCTCATGAGCGTTCAAATGCTGTTGCCATGGCAATAATTGAGGGATA
>JAFVPG010000115.1 GCA_017505415.1 Lentisphaeria bacterium
TCGCCCCGGATCTGCTTTGAAAACATTGGCGATAGCGATTTTTTCGTTGGAACCGGGCAATGTAACCTGGGGCAAACCTGCGGCGGTAGCATTGCGCAAACGGGTAAGCATATCAGCAATCGGATCTTGCATACTCATAGTGTGTTCTCCTTCTTACCAACTTGCCTTGGTGACACCGGGGATCTGACCTTTGGAAGCCAGCTCACGGAAGCAGATACGGCACAATTGGAACTTACGGATATACGCTCTGGGACGGCCGCATGCTTTGCAGCGGGTATATTCACGAACTTTGAATTTGTTCGCTTTGAGCGCTTTAACAATCAAACTCTTCTTTGCCATAGCATTGAATTCCTTCTATTATTCCGCAAACGGGATTTCCATCAACTTGAGAAGCTCAAAAGCTTCCTCGTTGGTCTTGGCATTGGTGACCATCGTAATGTTAATACCCAGCGGATATTTCAACTTGTCAGCGTCGACTTCAGTGAAAACTGAAACATCGCCGATACCCATGTTGAAGTTACCTTTTCCGTCAAAACCTTTGCGGGGGATACCGCGGAAGTCACGGATACGGGGGCAGGTATTATGGACAAAACGATCCAGGAATTCGTACATACGGGCACCGCGCAATGTGACCATCACGCCGACCGGCATACCGACACGCAATTTGAAGTTTGAAACGTTTTTGCGTGCCTTGGTGATGACCGGAGCCTGACCTGCGAGTGCCATCAAATGTTTCTTCGCTTCTGCAAAAGCGTCACGTTCAGCGCTGGATTTGATACCGGTGCTGATAACGATTTTGCGCAGCGACGGAATCTGCATGACGTTCTTATAGCCCATTTTCTGCTGAAGTGCAGCACGGACTTCGTCATTATATTTTTTCATCATATCAGGCATAATTCACTTACTCCGCTTTTTTGGCAGCGTCATCGGCTACCTTGGCTACGTTGGAAACATGTACTGAAACGGAACGTTCAACGAGACCGCCCTGAGGATTGGCCTGACTCTTACGGAGAGTACGTTTGCCTATCTGACGATCTTTCTTTTCAGTAAAGTCGAGGACGACGCGGTCATTTTTGGTGATGACGGCAGAGATAACTGCTTCTTCACCTTTGTAAGCACCGGCGATCACGACGACTTTGTCGTTCTTTTTAACATGATAATTTTTCATAATTACAACACCTCCGGGGCGAGAGAGATAATCTTCATGAAGTCTTTCTCACGCAATTCACGGGCAACCGGTCCGAAGATACGGGTGCCTACGGGGTTCTTCTGTCCGTCGATGATAACAGCGGCGTTGTTGTCAAAGCTCAAATATGAGCCGTCGGGACGGCGGATTTTAGCTTTGGTACGAACGATAACAGCCTTGACGACCTGACCTTTTTTGACAGTACCGTCGGGAATAGCTTCCTTGACGGCAGCGGTAACGATGTCGCCGACGTGTGCAATGGTCTTCTGCTGACCGAGGACGGTCATGACGCAGATAGATTTTGCGCCGGAGTTATCTGCTACATCCAGTCTGCTCTGCATTTGAATCATTTTGCATTTCTCCCGGATTAGTTTTCAACTGCACGGCTGATGATTTCGACGAGACGCCAGCACTTGTTTTGCTCAAGGGGCGGGTTTCGACGATGCGAACGGTATCGCCTTTTCTGGCTTCGTTCTTTTCATCATGGGCAGTAAATTTTTTTCTGACTTTTACAATCTTCTTATAAAGAGGATGCGGAGTACGGCGGTCGACGCGAACGACGATAGTTTTGTCCTGAATATCGCTGACGACTACTCCGATACGCTCCTTGCGATTGCCACGTGTAATTTCAATATCACTCATTTTAGCACCTGACTAATCTTATGCCTTGGCGGCACGGTTGGTTTGTTCAGAATAGATGCGTGCGATATCGCGGCGCACCTGGCGGACTCTGGCACTCTTTTCCAACTGACCGGTACGGCTCTGGATGCTCAGATTGAGCTTTTCACGACGGAGCTCTGCGAGCTGGCTGGCCAGCTCTGTGTCGGTCATTTCACGAACTTGTTTCATTTTCATAGTAATAAAGCACCTTAATCTTGTCTGGTCAAGAACTTACAGCGCAAGCAAAGCTTGTTGGCTGCGCGGCTCATAGCTTCACGTGCAGTAGTTTCACTGCAGCCGGAAACTTCAAAGAGAACACGGCCGGGTTTAACCGGTGCGACCCAACCTTCGACGTTACCTTTTCCCTTACCCATACGGACTTCCAAGGGTTTCTTGGTGAATGATTTGTACGGGAACATACGGATCCAAACTTTACCGCTGCGTTTCAAATGACGATTGATAGCGATACGGGCGGCTTCGATCTGATTATTGGTAACGTACCCGCGGGTCAACGACTGCAAACCAAAGTCACCGAAGTCGACTTTGTTATTGCTGGTGGCAAGGCCGCCGTTATTTCCGCGTTGAATCTTTCTGTACTTTACTCTTTTTGGCATTAACGGCATAATCTTGATCCTCCATAGCCTCTTTATGGCAAATCCAAACCTTCACACCGATTTTACCGGCGGTAGTGTTGGCTTCGACGAAACCATAATCGATATTAGCTTTCAAAGTGTGCAGGGGCACACGACCTTCTTTGTACTGCTCAAAACGGGCAAGTTCTGCACCACCGAGACGGCCGGAGCAGCTGATTTTGATTCCGTCGACACCCAAATCCATAGCCTGCTGGATAGCACGCTTCATGGCGCGGCGGAAACCGATGCGGCGTTCAAGCTGCATAGCGATATTTTCTGCCACGAGCTGAGCGTTGGCTTCAGCACGTTTGATTTCTGAGATTTCAACGAAAACTTCTTTTTTGTCCGTCAATTTAGCAACTTCCTGACGCAACACATCCAAATCCGCACCGCGTTTGCCGATCAAAACACCCGGACGGGCAGAAAAGATCGTGATACGAACACGGCTGGTAAAACGTTCAATACGAATGCGGGCAATTGCAGCCGCTGCGTATTTATCTTTGATGAACTTGCGGATTTTGAGATCCTCATGCAGCCATTCACCGAACAGAGCTTTGCCGGCAAACCAGCGGGAATCCCAGTCCTTTGTGAGCGCAGTTCTCAATCCGATAGGATTTACTTTTTGTCCCATAATAATATCCTACTTAGTTAATATCCGTCAAAATAACTTCCAGATGACTCGTTCTTTTACGAATCCTGCCTGCCGATCCACGGGCTCTGGGCTGAAAACGTTTAATGATGGGACCGGGACCGACCATGACGGTTTTGACCATCAGACGGGAACGGTTGACATCATTGTTGTTCTCTGCGTTTGCCACAGCGGAACGGAGCGTGTCACCAAGCAACCGTGCTGCTTTGCGGGGGCTCAAATCAACGATAGCCAGCGCTTCAACTACGGACTTGCCTTGAATAAGACGCGAAACATGGCGGGCTTTCTCCGGAGAGATCCGCACGTTTTTTGTCAATGCTCTAACTTCCATAATCTGGTTCTCTATTATTTTTGTTGTTTTATTTGTTCACTTACAGCCTCCATACCGGGAGAAAGGTCCTCGATATTGCCTTTGATCAGCAGTGCCGCTGCAACAAACGGTCGGGTTGCGACCACCTTTAACACTGCCGGTTCCTTGCCGGAACGGTAAATCAGTCCATTAAACGCACCATGGACAGATCCCACAGACAATACAACGCTGGCTGAACCGCGATCTACTGCAAGGATTCGACATCTTCCCACTGAACCCTGCGGTACATTGCGATCATTCAACGCCATGAATCTGCCTGCACGTCTGCGAAGTTCGTCCAACTTCAACTGAAGTTCGGCGCGACCAATCTTCCCAATGGTCGTTTCCTTCACAAGCGATTCGACAAATTCGCAAAATTGTATGGAATTCAGAGCAAGCTCTCCGCCATACATAGAGATATCATCCATCAACGCCAACAACCTCTTTTCCTTGCCGTCAGGTTTTCGCACGCTGTCGCCTGTAACAGCTCCCGACAACAGAAGTTTCAGCCGGAGATAACTCTCATTCTGCTTTTGATACTTTTGGTTTATTTCAATGAACTCCTGAAAACAGCGTTCTTTCTCTTGGCGCAAGGTTTTGTTCTCAAGTTCCAGAAGCACTATTTTCTGCTGCATTTCAAGAAGTTCTTTCTTCAGCTGTTTCAAGTCATTTGATTTGAGAGCATCCTCAAAGTTGACTTTTATACGGGCAGAAGAAACTCCTTCATTTTCTGCAGCTTCTGCACCGCAGATACAAAATATCCACAGTGTCAGAGCTATTAAAATACACCGCATTTGCATATTTTTCCAACTTTTTTTAAAAAATTTTCGGATTTTTTTTAAGTTTCAGTTCAAAAAATGAAGCAATTATAATTCAACTTTCAATTTTTCCGCCATGCGGGTGACTTTGGCAAGTGCTTTTTCTACAGATTCATCGCGGGCAAGAAGCACACCGAGTCTGCGATGTCCTCTGAGTTCTTTTTTGCCGAATATACGCATATTGGTATTTTCTTCAGCAAGGACTTGCTCAAGCATATCAAATGAAACTGCATCAGAATTTCCGGCAACTTTTATCGCCTTGGAAGCGGAAGGTCCATGAAATGCAATATTAGGAATCGGCAGTCCGAGAACAGCTCTGGCATGCAAATCAAATTGTGACAAATCCTGAGAGATCATAGTCACCATACCGGTATCATGCGGTCGGGGACTGACTTCACTGAAAATAACGTCTTCACCTTTGATAAAGAGTTCAACTCCGAAAATCCCTCTGCCGCCTAATGCTGCGGTGATCTTGCCTGCAATATCACGGGCTTTTGCCAGAGCTGCGGGAGACATCGGCTGCGGCTGCCATGACTCCTGATAATCACCGTCGACTTGATGATGACCGACAGGTTCAAGGAAACTGGTACCGTTTATGTGACGGACGGTCAGCTGAGTGATTTCAAAATCAAAATCAACAAAACCTTCCACAATAACTTTGCCGGCACCGGCTCTGCCGCCGGATTGAGATTCTTCCCATGCCTTTTCAATATCAGCTTCACATTTTACAGTACTCTGACCATGGCCGGACGAACTCATGATCGGCTTGACAACGCAAGGAATTCCAATCTCTTTTACTGCGGCGATAAATTCGTCATGATTTGCAGCAAAACGGTAAGGTGAAGTCGGCAACCCCAATTCTTCTGCGGCAAGGCGGCGGATACCTTCACGGTTCATGGTCAGAAAAGCAGCATTGGCAGTCGGAATGACATGATAACCTTCCTGTTCAAGTTTGACCAGTTCAGCAGTTGCGATAGCTTCGACTTCGGGAACTATATAATCAGGTTTTTCCTTTTCAATAACAGTTCTGAGAGCCTGACCGTCAAGCATATTTACAGTATAGGAACGATGTGCCACCTGCATAGCAGGAGCATTTTCGTAACGGTCGACTGCTACAACTTCAACTCCGAGACGCTGCATAGCGATGACCACCTCTTTGCCGAGTTCTCCTGAACCGCACAAAAGAACTTTTACTGCACTTTTTGTCAAAGCTGTACCCAATTTTGTCATAATGACCTCCTTTGATTTCTGCTGGTTAAAAATAAATAGTATTCTATTATATCATAGGATATAACAAAAATCAAATTATTTTCTGTTTTTTTTCAAATAAAAGCCTTGTTTTTATACCGTTTAAGATGTATATTGCTTATTCCTGATGATAATGATTACCGGATTTGTTTCATCAGAAACTTTTGTAAAATGCTTGAGAAGATGCGCAGAAGTGCTATACTGACAGGAAGCAATGCCCTTTTGCAAACACTTTAATACAGGAACTGATCATGGCTCGCAACAAACAGAATTTTGAAGAAAAATTAATAGCAATTTCCAATGAGGAGATATTTAAAAGCGCAAAGCAACTGCTGAAAAACAATCAGATCGGCTGCGCTTACAGGGATATTGAAAACCGTATATGCGCCTCATTTATCAACCGTTCAGGCATTTTGAATACCAAAGTACGCACAGGCGATAACGCCATCGGAGAATGCGACTGCCGCAAACAGCACGACAACGGCAAACTCTGTGAGCATGCGATCGCCGCCATCATGTATGCTTCAAAATTCAATAATAAACTGAAACCTATTGATGATGAAGAAGGGAAATATCTCGGTATGAAATCGCAGAATTTTTCTGATTTCATAAAAAGCGGAACTGTCATTCCGGAAAATAAAAAATCCCATCTCTGTATCAATGTCAATTCAGAATTCCCTCATGTTCCAAGCAAATGGGAAAATGCAGTATTATCTGTCAGACTTTTCTGCAACAACCGCGAATACATCGGAAATCAAAATAATTTACGTCATCTCTATTTTGATAAAGCACTCGCAGTTTCACTCAAACTGGAATATTTCTCATTGCAGGATCAACAGATAATCCGCTATCTGGCAATCAACGGTGAACCGGATGGTTCAAACATTCTCCTGAATTCTGAACAGACAGCTGAATTTTTCCATTGTCTGGTAAATTTTGAAAACTTCCGCCGCGACGGACGCAAACTCATAATTCATGGAGAATATGCCGAACCTGTTTTGCTCAAAGTCAGACAGAATTCAAAATTCATGTTCTCCCCTGCAATCAAGGTAAATAATGCATTGCTTGATCTCGGCATGGCAAAAGTAATCACCGGACGTTCCGGCTGCTGGGTCGGCAGACAGGGTGAATACTATTTTGTTCCTGCCACACTTGATGTCAACTGGATAAGAAACTTTTTCCGCAATACAAAACAGGAAATCTCCGGAAAACTTCCGGACTCATTGACTCACAACGGTCAATTTGCAGTTCCGGTCATGGAAATGGATTCCCCGGAACTTGAACTGCTGAATCACCGCATCCTGCTCAACGGGGAGTTTGATGTTCGCTCGTTGAATTTCAAATTGAATGTTGAATATATTTACAAAAGTCATTCATTCGCACCTGATTCAGGCAGACTTGCACAGTTAAACGGCAGATTTTACCGCCGCAATGAAGAAGCGGAACAGACTTTTGAAGCTGAACTCAACATGTTCGGCTTTGAAAAAAAAGAAAACAGCTTCATTCTCAATAATGTGGAAAATATCGGAATTTTTCTCGACCGCCTGCTGCCGGTATGGATGAAAAAATTTCCCGGCATTATCCTTGACGGTCAACTTGCAAAACTTGCCAACGGCGCAAACGGACTGCCGGAATGTTCCATGCACTGCAAATTTCTGGAAGAAAACAACGGAAAACTCAAATTGGAATACTCTCTTCAGGCAGGTGCTTGCCGGATTTCTCTCAAATCAATGCAGAAAAACGCTCTGGAAAACCGCACATATCTGCTTTCTAATGACGGTTTCCCGGTTAAATGCAATGAAAAACTCGGTAATTTTATGCGCTCTTTCGGCAATGCCGCTGAAAATATAAATGAAAACAAACAGCAATTTGAACTTTCATTTTTTTCTCTGCCGTACTTTATAAACATTGCATCAGATCTTCAGGGGCTTGTGCCGCCTGAACTTCATTCTTCAAATCCATTCAATGAAAATGCAATAAATTTGGCTGCAAAACCTGCCGCAGTCGAACCGGATTTTGAATTTAACGGCAAACTTCGTCCGTATCAGCAGGAAGGCGTTGATTTCCTCGTCAACATGAACTCTCACAACTTCAATGTCATCCTCGCCGACGAAATGGGGCTCGGCAAAACAATTCAAGTCCTCGCCGCTCTCTCTCAAATGCAGAAAAAAAATATGCCGCCATCACTCGTCGTATGCCCGGCAAGTTTGCTTTTCAATTGGGAACGTGAAGCAAAAAAATTCGTTCCATCCATGAAAACAATTCAGCTTTCCGGCGCAAACCGCGAAGAGGAATGGAACGATATTGCCAAATATGATCTGGTGATAATTTCTTATTCAGTTTGCAATCGTGATATTGAATTCATCCGCAAAACCCAATTCAATTTTGTCATTCTTGACGAGGCGCAGCACATTAAAAATCCGGGGACTGCCAATGCTCAGACCTGCAAAACTATCCGTGCCAAACACCGTCTGGTGCTTACCGGAACTCCGCTTGAAAATTCATCCGAAGATCTGTGGAGTATTTTTGATTTTCTCCATCACGGAATGCTCGGAAGTTTTGCCGGATTCAAACGCAACTACGCAAATATTGCAGATGAGCCGTTTCTTCAGCAGGATCTTGCATCAAGAGTCGGTCCCTTCATCAAACGCCGCACCAAACAGGAAGTCGCAAAAGAATTGCCGCCGAAACAGGAACTCACTTTCTTCTGTGAAATGCTCCCGGAACAGCGGACTCTTTATGAAGATATACGCCTCAACGGTTTCAATATGCTGAAAAATTATAAAAAAGGTTCTGCCGTAAACACTGAAATTTTCACAACTCTGCTTCGTCTCCGTCAGATTTGCTGTCACCCGCAGCTGCTGCCGGATTTCCACGGAGATGAAAATTTCCCGTCTGCAAAAATGGAACTTCTCCATGAACTTTTGCATGAAAATATTGACAGCGGTCACAAGGTGCTGCTTTTCAGTCAGTTCACTTCAATTCTTGCCGTCATTGAAAAATATTTGCAGGAACAGAACATAACCTACGAATATCTTGACGGAACGACACGCAACCGGCAACAGCGTGTTGACCGCTTCAACAATGATGAATCTATCAAAGTTTTTCTGTTGAGTTTGAAAGCAGGCGGAACAGGGCTGAATCTCACATCTGCAGATACAGTTATAATTTATGACCCGTGGTGGAACCCCGCCGTTGAACTGCAAGCCGCCGACAGGACTCACCGCATCGGGCAAACCCGTCCGGTCAACAGTATCAAACTGCTCGTCCGTGATTCCATTGAAGAAAAAATTCTCCGTCTTCAGGAGAAAAAACAGGACATCTTTGATAATGTCATCGACAATCCGAATATCAGCAGTGAAAAATTATCTTTCGAAGATCTGAAATTCCTGCTTGCATAATAACTTGCCTAAAAAAATACAAATATTTTTTAATTGTACTTGAAAATTGCAATTCCAATAGACGTGCTGCAAAAAATTTTTACTGTCGGTATGTCCGTGTATTACTGAATACGCGGCACATTCTGATCGTGTGTTTTTTGCAGCGCAGTACCAGGCGTAGAGATTGGCACCTTCTTCGGAATGTGCCTCTTTTTTTGTCAAAAAATAAAGGATTTTTAAATGATATTAAGAATTACATCTCTATTTTTTCTGGCAATAATTCTTACCGGATGCGGACAAAGACAGGAAAATCACGGATCACAATACTATCAGCTGAACTATGTAAGCGATTTATGTGTAAAAAAAAACTCTGCTGATCGTATTTTATTGAACATCTCTTCTCAAAGAATATTAGCCTCCCGTCCCCGACAGCGCGGAATTGATCAAAATCTGCTGTTCAGAGATACCGATTCAGCTTTCTGCAAGAGAATGGCGGCAATAGAATTAGCTTTATATCTCTTTGACTATAAATTTCTCAATTATGATCCTGATGGCAAATTATCCTGCAATTTTTTGCTTGCAATGCGATTGGATGCAATATCCAATTTGAAATATAATCTGCTGTCTCTTGTCAATATTCCCCGCAGAATAATTATCCTGCCCAGAGTATCTGTTTCTTTTGTTGACTGGATTGGTAATTTAATAACTGTTGTGATAGATCTTTTATTAGCACTTATCATGCTGTTTATCGGTCAGGTAATCGGTTTTATATGTCACCCGTTAGAATCTCTGGCAAATTTCACAATCGGATTATTGTATATTCCAGACTATGGTATCGAACAGTATCTTGCTTATATCAAACAGGTAAACCTTATATCAAGTGTATGGTACACCTTAAAAGCAATTTTTGTAATCATTATGAGAACTGTATTATTTTGGATATTTTAACAACAAAGGAGGTAAAATATGTTGAAAGCAATATTACTTATAATTCTTATTGCATGTATCTGTACCATGACCGGAGTCACCGGACCGGATACCGGAGGAGGTTGTCTTTTCATTATCGGAGCAATTCTTTTGTTATTAATCTTAATATTATAAGGAGGAAAACATGAAAATTTATAACACCCTGAAAAAAATTATCACCTTGTCAGGCAAATTTTTAAATTATTTATACGAAAAATTGCCATTAGATAAAATGAATGAATTTTTACAAAAAAAATCAATAAATATTGATTTGAAATCAGCAAAAAGTAAAAAGATTTTATTTTCTTTTTTATGTATTATTATCATCATTTCACTCTTTGATTCTGATGAGTCAGAAACAGGGAAAACAGCAAACTATAAATATCCGGACTGCACATGTGTTTTCAATGAAATGAAAAAAGAAGAGCATCCGGAAATATTCACACGGGAACAGTTAGTAAGTTCTGCCGGATCCGGAATGTTCGATGTTGTAAAATATCTGTTTGATAAGCATGATGGAAATTTTATGGATTGGGAATACACCGAATCTTATTGTGCTGCATTGAACAACGGATACCTCGAAATTGCAAAATTCATAAAGAAAAAAGGCAAAGACCGTATTAAACTCCGCAAGCGGGATTGGTTTTTACTGGTTAGTCTTCATACGTCTCGAAATGATGGAGACTGCCGCACTCTGGAATATATTTTAAAGGAATCAAAAGGCATTTTCGGTACAAAACCATTTCGTCATACAAGTGGGAACTATACTGAAAATAACGAAGGCGACTACGAATTTAATTTAATTGCTGACACCTGTCACTCAATATGCAAATTAAAAACAGTTCTTGATACAGGTTATAAAGTGCATGAAAATGCAATAGCAGCCGTTCTGGCAAATTATGAAATGGATATAGGTGTTTCACTTGGCATGGAAGATGATAAATTTAAAGCGAACCGTAATGCAATGCAGGCAAAATATTATAAAATTTTCACTCTTTTACTGAAAAACAAAGCTCAGGTAAATCAATATGATATAAACATGTTGGCTTCTTCCAATAAAATAAAAAACAAACTTGAAATCTTATATTTATTCAAAAAATACGGACACAAAATCACTTTGGATGCCAATTATTTGGAAAATATTTATACAAAAGAACAAATAATTGAAAATAAAGACAGTATCTTGCGTGAAAATCAAAATGCAAGAAATGAACTATTAAAAAATTGGGAATCTCGAAATAAAAGATTCAAAATGACAGAAACTCCTGAATAAAAAGGCTGTTTACTGAACGCAAAATGATTTTCAGAAAAACTGAAGGAGGAGGTAATTTCAAAAGTCCTCAAAAAATCTTGAAATTCATCGTCGCGATCTTAAAACGGAGTGTTTTCGGAGGTTATTTATTCAATAGCCACGCTCAAGCTATCGCTTTAATCTCATCAACGCTGATTTTTCAATCTTTTTTTGAATGGCTCTATTATGTAAAAGTCAAGGGCTGATTCCTTTGTTTTTGTTAATTTTCTTAAATTTTCTGTTCCCA
>JAFVPG010000116.1 GCA_017505415.1 Lentisphaeria bacterium
AGTTTGTGGAAACGGTCAACCGCCTTATCCGCAACAAAAATCTCCCAACCCGTTTGCAGAAACGTCGTAAGGATGCACGGCTTACGCAAAAAGAACTTGCCGGGCGTCCCGGCGTAAAATTGCGGACAATTCAGCAATACGAAATGTGGGCGAAGAACATCAACAAAGCCGCCGCAGAAACCTTGCTGCAACTTGCCCAAGTCCTGTTGTGCAACATGGAAGACTTGATTGAATGCGATTGCTGAAAGTAAAAAACAGGAAATAAAAAGTAATTGTCATTAAAAGCATCATGTTTTTACAAAAGTGCACTTGCAATGCAAAAGAAATCGTATATATTATAGAAAAATGATGATTTTTTACGCAAACAAGGATTAAATGCAATGATAATTTCTTTTTCTGTTACGAACTTCAGGTCTTTTCGGGAGCGGCAAACCTTAAATCTACATGTGGAGCAAGGCGATGAGCTGGCTCAAAATATTGCCTATTCTGATAAAGAGGAAAAAATTCCGGTATTGCGAACAGCTGCTGTTTATGGGGCAAACGCCAGCGGTAAAAGTAATTTGCTGCGGGCAATGCTGTGCGCTTGGCAGATTATTCTTAATTCACAAAGATTTGATCGCAATGCATCAATGCCATTTTACGAGCCTTTTGCTTTGGATGAGGAATCGCAGCAGAAACCAGTTGAATTTTCTCTGGACTTTATTGCATTTGGAACGCGTTACCGTTATGCCTTTGCATATACGGCGTCAGAAATCGTTTTTGAGGAGTTGGCTGTTTATGCATCCAACAAGGAAGCAGTCCTTTTTTCACGGACGAAAGGTGATGATGTAAACTCAATGAAAATGGGAAGACGTTTGACTGGACAAAAGCGCAAAACTCCGTTTATGCCGCATCAATTGTACCTTTCTGTTGCTGCCAATACAAAAGGGAGTCCTGAAGTTTTGGGGACAATTTGGGATGCGTTCAATAGTTATATGTTTGTCAATTTGAATAACATGCTGCTTCCTGTCCGGGCAAACATTTTGCTGGAAACTCCCGAAGGTCGGCAGAAGTTGGTAAATTTTCTGAAAGCAGTTGATACCGGAATTGAGAGTATGTCCGTAGAAAAAAATGATGAACAGATACTCAATGCCGTATTTGGAAATCTTTAGCCATACACACGCTGGCAGATGTTTGAGAACAATAAATATAAAATCCGTTGCGGGCATAAAAATTCCAAAGGTGAAATCGTTTATTTTGACTTAAATAACGAATCTGTTGGAACCGGTAGATTTTTAATTCTGGTTGGACACATTTATTTTGCCCTGCTGCGCGGAGAGGTTCTTGCCATTGATGAACTGAACAACAGCTTGCATCCGCAATTGGCAGAATTTCTGGTAGAATTGTTTAATGATCCTGAAGTCAATTCAAATAATGCCCAGCTGATTTTTACAACGCATGATATTACGCAGATGAATCAGTCATACATGCGCCGTGATCAACTGTACTTCATCGTCAAAAATGATGCAGGAGAAAGTGAACTTTACTCTCTGGATGAATTCAGTGAGGTACGCAAAAATACTCCTTTTGCAAAGTGGTACATGCAGAACCGTTTTCAAGCAACTCCGGATATTGACTATTCGGCATTGAAGACATTCCTGATTCAGGAGGTCGCCAATGCCTCAAAGTAATTTTATCCCAAGGCGCAAACGCAGTCGGGGCGTGAATTCTGTTCTTCATATTTTTTGCGAAGGAGCTACCGAAGAAGCCTATTTTGAAGCATATAAACGAAAAATCCATTGTGTGGCAGTTGTAATAGAACACAGTCACCACGGAGATCCCAAAGGACTTGTCGCAGAAGCAATCAAAGCTAAGGAAGGTTCTCCTGCCAATGACATTTTCTGGGTCGTCTATGATGCAGAAGAGTTGAGCCAAAGGAATAAACTCCAATCCCATGCGGAGGCGTTTCAGGCTGCAAACCGTAATGGGATAAACATCGCATTCTCCGCAATTTGCTTTGAAGTTTGGCTGCTGTTGCATTTTATCCCGAATCCGTCAATGTTTTTACAGCCATCCAAGGCAGTAAAAGAATTGCAAAAATACATCAAGAACTACAAAAAAGGTGATTTGAATATTCTGACAACCTTGCAGGACAAATTGCCAACCGCCCGTGTGAATGCTGCCAGCTTGGCACAACGGCAGCAAGGCAATCATCCGGCTGTACCGATGTATGAGTTCAATCCATACACAACAGTACACCTGTTACTCGATGCGATTGACGGGATGTCAAAGTGAAAATTCATGGATAGGATATTTTCCGAAAAGGTATAATGCAGGAAATTATAGAAAAAAGAAAATTTATGCGTGAAATTTGGCGAGAAGCTGAAAGGAGTGCTCGACTAGATAAATGCTTTTTATGTGGTCAAGCAAATATTGCTTTTTGTAATTCTCATTTAACTCCTCGCTTCATTTTGCAAAACATTTCTGAAAATGGAGAAATCTTCAATTTTCATAATTTTTCTTTTCATGATGATGTGTCTTTTGATACAAAATGTGGATTGAATAATTCCGGTACATTTCGTTTTATTTGTTGTAAATGTGACAGTACTTATTTTTCCGATTATGAAAACGAGAACAATATAAAAAAACTTAATTGGGGAAGTAAACTATGCTCACAAATCATTATCAAAAATTTTTTATCACGAATGCATAAACGATGTATAGATGGTCTTATCCCTGATATTTTATTAAGAAGAGGTTTTGATATTCAAAACATCGAATTTTCTCATGAACTTTTGCGATTAGACATAAAAGGTTACAACGGAGAAATCAGATATCAAAAAGGAATTATAGAGAATAACTTAAAAAACAAACATTATATCTTTTTCCAGAAAAGGTTAAATTATAAAGTCCCTTTTGCAGTACAGTCAGATATTGTTATACACCGCAACATTAACGGAGATGTCATCAACGATGTGTATTGTATGGACGAGAACTATAAGATGCGAACGATGCATCTTTGTATTTTTCCGTTAAAACAAGAAACTGTTATAGCTCTTTTTATGGATAAATTTTCGAGAAAAAGATACGATAAGTTTATTAGGAGTTTTCAAATGCTAAATGACAATGAAAAGTTGCATTATATTAGTTATTTGGCTTTTAAATATAGTGAAGACATTTTTTTCTCCCCACTAATTTCCAAGGAAATCATTGATAACGAAAATTTGCATAAATTATCTCGTGAAACATATGATGATAAAAATTTTGGTGGGGCATATGTTGATGAGTTACATTCACCTAACAATCTTGTTGATTTTCGACAAATTCCTAATTTGCTCTTGCCTCAATATCATATTTGATGCTTCTTTCAGAAAAAAACAGCCTGCTACCGGCGTGTACGGGATGAGATCCGGTCGTTTGTAGAGAATCTTCCGGATAATCTTGCAAAACTTTCGCTTTGAACCGAAAAATAAATAAGGCGACACCGTTTTACCGATGCCGCCTGTACTTTTTACGCCATGCCGAAAAGTTCCATTTGCTCTTTCCACGAGTATGGCAAGGTGGTGTTGAGTTTGGTGAGCGAAAGCGTCCACGGGGCTTTCCCGGCAAAGACGGCATCCACGATCGGCGGAGCGAGCAAGGCAAGCCGCAGAAAACGCCGGATATAAGAGGTATGCACCCCTAACGCTTCAGCCAATGCTTCCGG
>JAFVPG010000117.1 GCA_017505415.1 Lentisphaeria bacterium
AAGAAGTTTCCTCCCCTAAGACCCCACCTTCAAAAAGAAGAAAAGGGTACTTTTTTATAGATTGTGCGAGCGTTGTCGTGTTTGGCGAGGCTTTTTGGGGTTAGGTAAGCCGTCAACGGGGCAGGCACATGCACCAGCAGAATAAAAGGCGGGTGGAACGCCCAAATCTCTTAACTTCCATAACAAAAAATTTTTGTTATTTTTTGATAAAAATTCACAAAATAAAATTGTATTTTCTCGAACAAGTGCTACTATATATATGTTATAGTGTATTCTTGTGTAAGAAAAAAATCAAATATTTATACATAAAACCATAATTATAACAAAAGGAGCAAATTATGCTTACAGAAGAAATGTTGAATGCAAAGGATTTAGGGCTTATTAATGAAAGTACCTCATCAATCGTATTGGACAAACCTGATACTCCGGTATCTGGTTATTACAAATTTACAGTCGAAGAGGGATGTCTTTTAACTTTTTCAAGAGAAGATATGTCTGGTTTATATTTTTATGATGCTGAGGGCAACAGTATAATGTCTATTTATTCCGGTTCAGGTAGTTATGAATTTGCTCCCGGAGATTATTATATAACCCCTATAGCTGCAATGATGGCTGATGTTACGGTCAATGTTGAATATGCAAAAGCAATCATCGGGAATGACACTCCCGAAACAGCCTATAACTTGGGAACTGTCAGCGGTGAAAAAACTGTTGAAAATATTTATATCGCAGGAAGCATGGGGGGAATGCCCGGAGGTGGTACTTCTTTATCTTCAGAATATTACAGTTTTACTCTTGCTGAAGACAGTTTGATTACAATATCTGCATCATCTTCTGGTGCTATGGCTCCAATGGGACCGACAATGACAATCATCGATTCTGAAGGTAAAAATTACAGTGCAAGTGGTTCTCCGGGCATGATGGGACCTGCTGTTTTGGAATTGAAATCAGGAACATATACTTTGGAAATCAACAGTACTTACAGTTCCTTTTCCGGTGATATTACAATCTCCCAGTCAAAAAATATTATCGGTAATGATACTATCGAAACTGCCTATGATTGGGGTACTATAAGCGGTGAAAACATCTTTGAAAATATTTACCTCCCCAGAGTCATGGGAAGTCCAACTGCTCCGACAGAATATTACAAATTTACTATCACAGAAGACAGCCTGATCTATATTTCATCCGTAAGCTCAACTGATTCTTACGGAATGCCGGCAAAACTTGCACTCATTGACTCCGAAGGTAATAGATATGAAATGGGGGCTTCGCAATTTATTGCTCAAGACCTTGCTGCAGGAACGTATACTTTGGAATGTTCTGCGGAAGGAGCAACTACCGGAAACGGTTTTTATAATATTACTGTTTCTCAATTTGAAAGTATTTCCGGAAACAACACTTTTGAAACCGCACATGACTGGGGAACTGTCAGAGGTGAAAAAACATTTAAAGATATCTATGTCACCCCCTCTACTGATGGCAAGGGAAATTTTGAATATTACAGTTTCTCTATCAAACAGGCAACTGAAGTTTCCATAAACATTATAAGTCCTATGGGATATGGTATGTTTGTCTTGTATAAAGAAAACGGAAATGAGTATGAAGCTGTTTCTAATTTTTCAGATTCCGGAACACTCGAAGCTGGAAAATATGTTTTTGAAATATTTGAAACTGCTACCAGCTATGGACCCGTTGATGTAAAAATTAATGCTGCGGTGACCGCTCCGGAGCAAATTTACATCTCATCACTGTATCAGTATCCCTTCTATGTCCCATCCCACCTTACTATTGGTGAAGATGCATTTGCATCAATCTCTGAGGCAGATGACGCAGGCGTACTTAATAACAATGATGTCATCATGACTGACGGTTATATCGTTGTCAATAATGATGATTTTGCAAAAATTCAGAATGTCAATAACGTTTTTGCCAGCTATGATGGCAAAGATCATACCCCTGCTGCCGGTTACATCGTATTCAATGACATTGATACTGAAAAAGGCTCTCTGCCCTCATTCCAGAATTTCCTTACAGCTTCTGTCAATAACAGTGAACTGAACAGTAATTTTTACAAAAATCACTATTATTATGAATATACCATTGGAGAAACAACTTACTGTTATTATAGCGGCAACGGCAGTTTCACTGCAAACGATTCCGCTGTCGGAGCAGTAAACAACTATCAGACAGTTATTTTCACCAATACCAATTCAGGTAATATCATCAATGATTCACTTGCATCTATTGTAAGTGGTTATGACCTTGTTCGCACTTCAACTGCCAGTGGTTATCTTTCTGTCACAGCCAATATGAACGGCGAAGAAGATGAATATTCCATCGGTACAAATAAATCTTTTGATTATTCAAAATTTACAGGAAGCGTAAATTATTCTGAAGTTGCAATTTCCGGATATGCAACCGCAATGATTTCCGGCTTCCAACACTGGTCAGATGATGACATCGAAAAAGATATAGTCATCAATGGTCATATTCTGGGCGGAAATTCTACTGACAACGGTTCTTCACCTGAATATACCGCTGCCGGTTATCTCAGCTTGAACAATGAAGTAACTGTCAACGGTCATATTCTTTATTTTGCAACCGTTACCGGCAGTAACGACATTGATATTGCCGGAGACATTTACAAAGGTGATGACACTGTTATTAACTATCAGTCCGGTTTCTATGACAGCTCATGGATGTGGAACACCACAAATGTAAGCCTTATAATCAAAAGCGGTACGGTCAGTTTGACTGATGCTGATGTAAAAGATATAACCAATTACCAGACAGTAACATTGACTGATACAAATTCAGGTAATATCATCAATAAAACTCTGGCTCAAAAAGAAATTATTGATAACACTACCATTATCAAAAATCTCGCATTCAATTCTACCGGTTATCTCTCCATTTCTGCAACTGATGATGATGAATACTTCATCGGTAACAGCAACAACGGCAAAACCGCCGACATTGTAGTTGACAAAAACGGTAATGAATTTACTGACGGCAATGCGATTTACGGTTATGGCACTGTAATGGTCTCCGGATACAGAGATTGGTTGAACAGCAGCAATAACAAAAAAATCACTGTCAGCGGCACTATCACCGGCGGCAACAGATCATATCAAAATGGAATCTATGGCGGCGATGACAAAATCCATGAAACATCAGCAGGTATGGCAAGTTTGACCCTTGCCGACATCACCGGTGATGTCAAAGGTTTCTCAACCGTCGTCCTCTCAGACACAGCTGTAAACGGAAAAATCGACAATCTGGATAATTCCTCTTACAGTTATTCATACGATATGCTTCAAGTTTGGTCCGACGGAATGGGACATGATATAGTAAAAACAGCAATAAGCAACTATATTTCAAGCGGTTATATCAGTGCATCAAATTCTGATATAAAGGGTGATATAGAAAATTATCTTACTGTTTCTTTGACCAATACATCTGCCGGAAACATAAAACGTGATACCTTAACTAATGTCACTACAGAATCATACTCATATTCAAGTTCTCCATATAAATCTGCCTGCACTACCAATGCTGCCGGTTCATTGACCGCATCTCTGGATTACTCTGCCAATAAAAACAAAACATATACTATCGGCAATATTGAAGGTTATGCAACTGTTATGCTTAGTGGCTATACCGACTATGTAAATTCAAGTAATAATATCAAATTGAATGCCGGAACAATAACAGGCGGCAATAAAACAGGCGAGATATACAGTAGCTCTTTTGATGTAAATAATTTTGAAGGGATTGAAAGCACAACAGGTTATCTGTCATTGAATAATGTCAATACAAAAGGCGTTTATGGTTTCAGTTCTGCAAATCTGACAAATTCAAATATTGCCGGTGATGCAGTTGCTGTTTACACTTCTGAATACAATGATAAAAAAATGTATTGCGGTTCTATTTACAGTATCCGTTCTTATGATTCTTATTCCAGTGGAAGTTCAACTTATATCTCTATTTCTTCTGCTGCAAGTTTCACAATGAGCAACAGTTCTGTTGAAGGCGTTGTCAGTGGCTACGGCTATGTCAGTTTGAACAATTCAACTACATCTACTATTGACATGGGAACTGCATACACAGTAAATCACAGCTATTCATATATTTATATTGATGGTATGAATGATTTGACGATTGCATCATATACCCATACCGCTAATAAATATAACTCTGTAACCATTACCGATTCCGAAGTATATGGTACTGTAAACAATTTCGGCTATGTAACAATTACCAACTCAAATGTCGGTAATGTTACAATGGATTTGCTGACCAGTATTAACGGCAGCTGCTATGGAAGTTATAATTCAGGTACCATTACTACTGAATATTCTGCACAGGGATCTGTCACAGTCTCAGCCGCATGGAATGCTGAAAACGATTACAGAACCGGTGCAATCTCCGGTTATCAGAATGTCACCATCTCCGGCGGTAACGGTCACAAAGTTGTTGTCAACGGAAATATTACCGGCGGCGCATACACCATTACAGAAGCATGGGATGAATATTCCTGGTATGATGACATATACACTCCCAAAACTAAAGAACCAACCTCTGCTCAATCAACCGGTTCTGTTACATTGAATACTGGTGCAGTTGTAAAAGGCGATGTCAATGGTTATAATATCGTTACTGTTAATTCTGCTGTTGTAAAAGGATATGTCAGTTCATACGAAAATACAAGCGGCTTGATGGCAAGTTTTACTGCTGCTGAAATTAAGGGCGTTGGCGGTTATCAGATCGTTAATTTCTACGGCATCAATCAGGCTGATGTAATTTACGGAAGCAGCCAGGCTGCTGCCAATATAACCGTCAATTACGGTGCAACTGTTACTGCAAAAGAAGTAGGACTTGACAGTGATGATACTCTCAATATCAGCGGAACTTTGGTTATGACCGGTTCCACTTTTGAAGCTGCCAATGTCGGCGGTTATGGTGAAATCGTTGCCCTCAAGGATGTTTATAATACTATAAAAGGTAATTTCAGTTCAAGCACTGTAAAAATGGTAAATCTCGGTCAGACTGCTGAAAACTTTGTCAGCACTACCGCAGAACATGCCGATGATTACAGCTATGCTCCGACATACTGGGCAGATGCCGCCAAAAAAGAATCCCTTATCCAGCCTGTCAGCGAAAGCAGTTTCATTGCTGATTCTGAGCTTGATATTCTTCAGACAAGATCCGTTGAATATAATGCAACAGAAGCAGCATATTACAACGGCTATCTGAGTGGTAACTTTGACGGTTCATGTCAGGATTTGGTCGATTATGTTATGTTCTATGCAGATAAAGATGGACTTCTCCAGTTGTCATGCACTACAGACGGAGTTGCAGACAATACCATTTCATTGGTGGATGGTCAGGGCAATGCCATTGCCAATAACTATGAAGTGGTACAAGGAACTTACTATACCATCGGTATTAAATTAAATGAAGAATATAATGATTCTGTCAGTTATCAGCTTGCTTATCTGGCATAATTAAATAATTATTTTGCAAGTCTCAAAAGGGGCTGCTGCAAAAACTCAAAACAGTTTTTGCAGCAGCTCCTATTTTTGTTTTTTTACTGCGGAATATGGCAAGGGAAAAAGTTTTTTCATTTTCTGAATAATTTAATTGATTATTGAGGTAATTTCAAAAGTCCTCAAAAAATCTTGAAATTCATCGTCGCGATCTTAAAACGGAGTGTTTTCGGAGGTTATTTATTCAATAGCCACGCTCAAACTACCGTTTTAATCTCATCAACGCTGATTTTTCAATCTTTTTTTGAATGGCTCTATTATGTAAAAGTCAAGGGCTGATTCCATTGTTTTTGTTAATTTTCTTAAATTTTCTGTTCCCAAGCAACAAAAATCCTGTCTGCACAGTTTTCTATGCAGTATTATTTTCACAGTTTTTATCTGCTGCTTTCCGTAACTTAAATCGGATACTATTATTGGC
>JAFVPG010000013.1 GCA_017505415.1 Lentisphaeria bacterium
CTCTTTTTATAAAAAAATCAAGTTTTTTTTAATAATTTTTTTTGAGTTATTGTAAATTGTGCGATTTGATACTATATTATCTGTAATTACAAAATAACAGGTTGTAAAATGGAAGAAAAGAAAAAAGCAAAAATAAAAACATTTATGCTGATGCTTGGCAGTATTTTATTGCCTGTTTTCTGGGGATTGTTTTTATCTTTTCTTAATTTTTTTTGGCATAAAACATACAGTTTTCTGCCGGATTATGTTTATTTTCCGGTTGAAGAATTTTTCGCATTTAATATTCATAATAATACAATGTTTATGAAATTGCCGATGGCGGTGATGTTTATTGGCTTTTTTGTGTGGGCTTTGATTCGGAATGGCAGAAATGGAAATTTTGCTGATTTTTTGCTGATTATTGTTGTATTGATATTTTTTCTGTATATGATGATGCCGTGTCTTTGCCGTCCGGCAGAATATGCGAGGCGTGCAAACTGTATTTCTGTGATGAAATCAATGCAGCAAACATTAATGTATATTGAAAGTCTGCCTGAAGAGCTTGAAGTGCAGCCGCGTAACGGACATAAAGTTCATTATTTCGGAAAAAGTAAAAATATTAATGATAAAAAGTTTATTCTGTTTGAAGATGCAGACCGCTCTCATGCAGGAAATCTGAAACACAGATTGTATTCCGATGGTACACTTGAAGTTTTTTATCCGTGGAAAAAGCGATGAAATTATGAAAATCTCAAAAAATCAACTGAAAATTTCTTTCTTTGAAAAAATTTTTATTGAATTAATTTGAAAATTTTGAAAGTTGGTGTATATTAATGAAAACGACCGTTGCAGTGGTCTCCCATGGGGGGAGATTTGCTTCTCGGCACGAAAGGATTTTATTATGGAAAAAGACGTCAAATCCGCTATCATCGCTAAATTCGCACGTTTTGAAGGCGATACCGGATCCCCCGAAGTTCAGATTGCTATTCTCACCAAGCGCATCAATGACCTCACAGAGCACCTCCGTGCAAACAAAAAAGACCACAGCACCCGCCGCGGACTTTTGAACATGGTCAGCCGCCGCAAAAAGCTTCTGGCTTATCTTTCCAATGAAAATCATGACAAATACATTGAAATCACCAATGAATTGTCAATCCGCCGCAAGTAATTACGGCTCTCAAATTTCCCCGGTTGCATGACCGGGGGATTTTTTTTAGACTGTGCTATAACGATTAATCAAACTATAAATGAGGTAAAAAATGAAACTTCTGAAAAGAGAAAATCAACTTAATGCTCCGGTAAAAGTTCTTCAATTCGGCGAAGGAAACTTCCTTCGTGCTTTCATCGACTGGATGATTCAGCAAATGAATAATAAATGTGATTTCAATGGTGCAGTGCAGCTTGTTCAGCCCATTGAAAAAGGCATGGCAGATATGATAAACGATCAGGACGGACTTTATACTTTGATACTCCGCGGAGTTGAAAACGGCAAAGTCATTTCTGAAAAACAGATCATTGAATGTGTTAAAGGCTGTCTTAATCCTGCTTCTGAATGGCAGAAAGTTACAGAGGCTTTTTGCGGAGATGATTTGCGTTTTATTTTCTCAAATACCACTGAAGCCGGTATCGAGTACAAAGCAGAAGTTTATACACCCGGCGTCATGCAGACTACTTTCCCTGCCAAAGTTACCGCACTTTTTTATGAACGTTTCAAAGCCGGCAAAAAGGGACTCCTCGTAATTCCCTGTGAACTCATTGACAAAAACGGTGCAACGCTAAAAAAATATATTCTGCAATATGCTGAGGACTGGAAACTCGGTGATGATTTCAAAAAATATATTGAAAATGAAAATACCTTTTTCAATACACTTGTTGACCGTATTGTTGCCGGTTATCCCCGCAATGAAGCAGCTCAGCTCTGCGAAGAATTCGGTTATCAGGACAATCTCATTGACTGCGGTGAAGTTTTCCATCTTTTCGTTATCGAAGGTCCGAAAACTATTCTTAATGAATTGCCCTTTGACAAAGCAGGCTTGAACGTCATTGTCACTGATAATCAGAAACCCTACCGTGAACGCAAAGTCCGTTTCCTTAACGGCGCTCACACCGGTTCTGTTCTCGGAGCTTATCTCGGCGGCTGCAAAACTGTCGACCAGATGGTTGAACATCCGGTGTATGGCAAATTTGTTGAAAAACTTCTTTTTGATGAAATTTTCAAAACTGTTCAGCTGCCGGATGATGAGAAAAAGGCTTTTGCTTCTTCAATTCTTGAACGTTTCAAAAATCCGTTTGCCAATCACTTGCTGTTGTCGATTTCTCTCAACAGTATTTCAAAATTCAAAGTCCGCAATCTTCCCTCATTGCTGGATTATTATAAACTTGAAGGCAAACTGCCGCAGGGACTGGTATTTTCGCTTGCCGCACTTATTACTTTTTATACCACTGACGGCGATTATACACTCAATGATGATGCAAATTATATTGCATTTATGAAGGCTCTGCCCGCTTGTCCGGTTGAAAAAGCTAAAGCAGTTCTTGCCAATACAGCTTTCTGGGGTGAAGATTTGAGCAAAATTGACGGTTTTGTTGATTTGCTTGCCGCTGATCTCAAAAATATCGCCGAAAAAGGTATCGAACAGGCAACAAAGGATGTTTTATAATGGATAAGCTGCTGCAAATTCATAAATTTGACAATGTTGCTGTCGCTCTTGAAAATATTTCCATTGGCGAATTTGATGCCGTTAATGATATTCCCAAAGGTCACAAAATCGCTCTCAAAAATATTGCAAAAGGCGAAAATATCATAAAATACGGCATGCCGATAGGTTATGCTCTCGATGATATTGGTGCCGGTGAACATGTCCATACTCATAATGTCAAAACCAATCTTTCCGGTCAGCTTGAATATCAATATACTCCCGATTTCACGCTGCCGGAAATAAAATGTGACCGTACTTTTTTGGGGTATCGCCGTCCCGATGGTCAGGCAGGAATCCGTAATGACATCTGGATCGTTCCCACTGTCGGTTGTGTCAATGGTCTTGTCCGCAATCTTGCCAAAGAGACAGATTCCATTCCGCTCTGTCATCCTTACGGCTGTTCTCAAATGGGAGATGACCATGAAATGACCGCCGATTTGCTGGCGGCTCTCGTTCACAATCCCAATGCAGGCGGTGTGCTTGTCGTTGCTCTCGGCTGCGAAAACAATACTCTTGACAGTTTCAAAAAACGTCTCGGAGATTATTCAAAACTCAATATCCGTTTTATGCTTGCCCAGGAGGAAAATGATGAGTTTGAAAAAGGTCTTGAACTTATTGCAGAATTGAAAGCAAACCGTGTGGCAGAACGGGTTGAAATTCCTGTTTCTGAACTCAAAGTCGGTTTGAAATGCGGCGGGTCTGACGGTTTTTCCGGACTGACAGCAAATCCGCTGGTCGGAAGGTTTTCGGATTGGATATGTGCGCAGGGCGGTACTTCCGTATTGACCGAAGTTCCTGAAATGTTCGGCGCGGAAACTCTGCTTATGAACCGTTGTGTTTCAGAGGAGGTATTTTCAAAATGCGTTGATATGATAAATGATTTCAAAGCATATTATGAGAATCATAATCAGGTCGTTTATGAGAATCCTTCTCCCGGAAATAAAGCCGGAGGCATTACAACTCTTGAGGATAAATCTCTCGGCTGTGTGCAAAAAGGCGGTACATCTCCCGTCGTTGACGTTCTGCCTTACGGCGGCAGACTTTCTGTTCCAGGTTTGAATCTTATAACCGGTCCCGGCAATGATATTGTTGCATGTACAGTTCTTGCGGCGGCAGGCTGTCACATAATTCTTTTCACCACCGGCAGGGGCAATCCTATGGGATCTGTTGTGCCGACGGTAAAAGTTGCTACAAATTCCGATCTTGCCGGACGCAAGGCAAACTGGATCGATTATGATGCTCAGGCAAATCCTGAAACACAGAAATTTGCCGACTATATAATCAGCGTTGCCAATGGCACCCAAACTTCAGGAGAACTCCGCAAGGATTACGAGATCGCCATATTCAAAGACGGCGTTACTTTATAAAATACTCTTTGATGCATTGGCATACCTTGCAATAATAGATATACTGCCGGTATGCCGATGCAATAAAAAATAAAACAATGAGTTATTTTTCAAAATATTATTGTTTTTAAAATTACTGATGAAGAAAACCATGCTATTGCCTGTTGGTCTTCCGTCCAGTCAAACCACAACGTTGCATCAGATATATAAACTTTTCCTGCAATATTGCTTACATTGAAGTTCCCGTAAAGTCCGGGTCGCTCACGATAATCAATTCTCGGCAGGATAATTGTTTCTTTTGTTTCGTCAAGACACATTTTGTTTATATTCACAGGAGCGGCAAACAATGGAGTACGCCACCTGAAACAATCTTCATTTGTTTCATCCTGACGGGTATAAACAAGATAAAGTTCATCTTTTAATTTCATCCAGTGCTGCTGCGTGGGACTTGTCGTCAAAAGTTTTCCGTTTGCAAAATGCCATTTTTCCGGCTCTTCCCAGCTTAAACTGTCATTACTGACACTTACCCATGCGCAATTTTCATCACATCGCATAGTCAGATAAAATTTGCCTTTAAAATTCACAACTGACGGCTCATACAGACCGCGACCGGTATTGACTGTCAGGGCATTTCCGGTGCCGAGATGAACCAATTTTTTCCCGTCAATGCGGTATTTGCGGCAGACTGTAACAAATTTTTTTTCTTCATTAAGACAGAAAAACGGAATTACAACAGAATTCTCATCAGCAACTGCAGTTTGCACACATGCGGCACGGTCGTCAGCAAAATCCTGATTGGGAATATATTCCGCATCGCTCCATGTTCCGTCATAAAAAAGATAAACAGATTTGTAACCTTTTTCTCCCTCTACAATTCCGATGATTCCTGCTTTTGAATCATCAGATAATGTCAGAGGACGGAAATCTGCACATTTTGCAAATTTCTCAAGCGGAGTTATTTGCTGCGGTTCACTCCAAGTGCTGCCGCCGTCATCTGAAAAACAGTAATACGGCGCACTGAATTTATCCATAGCAAGGATTTTGTGCATTATCATCATCAATTTGCCACGGTACGGGATTACTGACGGATGAAAAAAGTTTTGCTGTTCAAATAATAAAGCCATTTTCACATGCTTTCAATTTCTTTTCACAGGTCTTTCTGCCGCGGGCATTCTCAAGGTGTATTGACCTTTGCCTTTTGCGGCAACATGGCCGTCAAGATAAGCGGCATTTGCCATATTGGCGTGACGGTATGCTACATATTGTCCGGATGTACTTTCTGATTCATACATAACAACATAATGGTTATTGGGTTCACCCCAGACGATAGTACTTGAAGGATTGGATACTTTTGTCATTTTCCAGTAACCGTAATATGTATTTGTATCTGTGTATTCAAAAGGAACACCTGCATATTCAGTCAGATGAACGTTCATAGCATAGTCAGCGACATAAGTTTTCGGCTCTCTTACCACAGGACAAGCCATAACACCTGCATGTTTGCGATAAACATTGTAAGTATTGACCCATGTTCCAGCGGAGCCGGCACTGAAAGTACCGCCGTTTACAAAAGCATCAATATAAACCGTACTTGTAAGACCGCCTTTTTCACCGCGATAAAAGTCATAACTGTACTTTTTGCCTGAATGACATGCAGGATTATAGTCATCATAATCTGCTCCGTACTGCATAGTGCCGAAGATAATATTCTTCAAATTGCTGATACATTTGGCGGCTCTTGCTTTGTCTCTTGCCTTGTTAAGTGCGGGCAAAAGCATTCCGGCGAGAATTGCGATGATGGCAATTACAACGAGCAATTCAATCAAAGTAAATTTTCTTTTCATTTTTTACCTTCCGTTTATTTTATATTCACTTTTATTGAGGCAGTTTTGCCTGATGCGAACTCTTTAATACTTATATCCCAGACAGCAGCAGTTTCATTAACAGGTACGGTTACGGTGAATGAGGCTTTGCCGTCTTTGAAAATAACATTTCCCCCGTATCCCCAAATTTCTTCTGCGTTTTTTGTAACTTTAATTTGAGCGGGCACCATACCTTTGACCAATTTACCGTCTGTATTTTTGAGTGAAAGTTCAGCGGTTAAAATTTTTCCGCGGACAATTTCTTTTGCTGATTTTATGTCAACTGCTGCGATTTTGTCTTTGAGCAGCAGCAGCGGCACTGCATCAAGCATATTGAGTTTGACGGAAGCAGTTCCGTTGATGACCGGGATTTCCTGATGATTGAAAAGGTCATAAACATAGACATTATCACGGATTTTAAGCTTATGTTCACGCAGTCCCGTTTTCTGTGCTGTTTCAGTAAGGTAATTGAATGCGCCGATTTTCCAGTTTTTGTTCATTGCTATTTGACAATTGCGGCGTTCAGCATTGCTTTCACAATCAAGCACCCAGACCAGCGGAGTTTTGTCGGGCATTTCATTGTGATAGAGTACAGCATTGATATCAGAGCTTACAGTTTGTTCCAATTTATATTTTTTGATAAATGGAGTGTATTGAGCAGTGCAGTAATTTGCTCCGATATGAGAGAGTCCCATACCGAAAGTGTAAGGAATTTTTTCCATGCCGGGAATGTCAATCGTTACGTATTTATCAGCGATAACTTTGCCGCCTTTTTTAATGTAGTCAATAAGTTTCTCACGGACTTTGTCGGTCATCCATTGAGTATCATGAATGATAATCATATCATAATTTTTCAGAATACCGTCCATGACTTCTTCGGAAGTTATTATGTCGGCGTTACCGCCCGCACGGCGGAAATTTTCGACTGCACAATAGCGGGAATACGGATATGCTTCTTTCATGTTGATCTGGAAACAGATTTGTGCAATGTCATAGAGGAATGCACATTTGCGGGGAAGCGGAGACTGCATTTTGTAAAAACTGCCGGCTTCAGCAAGTTTTTTACCAACGTCATTTGTCCCCTGCCATGTGCTTTTGAACTGCGGAGAAGTTGTATCTGTACTTTCATCCAGATGCCAGAGACCGATATAGCCGGGAGCATTGGCAATCAAGCGGTACAACATACCTTTTTGAAATTCTTTGCCCCATTGTGTATAGTGAACTGAAACAACAGCCCCCCACGGTTTTGAGCGTCCTGCAGTTTTGGCAAATTCTATATTGAATGCCAAAGCGGAGTACCAGAATGTATAGTTGTAAAATGTATTTATAGTGTAATTTTTATGTGAGATCGGCGGATAAAATCCTCTGCCGGGATAAATCGGTCCGGACATAAGTCCGATATCGCCGACAGTGACTCCGTGTGAAGATTTTACGGTTGCTTCTGCAATTTTGCTGTAATTTGAGGTGTGATAGCGGAAATATTGCAAAAACGGATGGTCATACGGAACAATTCCTTTTTCAACAACAGGAAAATAGAGCTGATTACCGTGATTCACTTTAATAAATTTCGGCAAATCGGAACGTTTTATTTTTGTTTTTGACTCAAAATCTGCCATTGTTTTCGGATTGAAGTCAAAATTTCCGAGCATTGAACCGTCATCATTTGCAACTGTAAGTCCGCTGAAATTTGGAGCTTGTGCATCAAGCAGCTGTTTGATTTGAGCAGATTGTCTTGCTTTCAAACTTTCAGGTTTTGCAGCAATTGCACGGGAGCTTGCAGAAGGATGATTTTTTCCGTGATAATGAACTTTATTTGAATAAAGAACCAGCTGGTCATCCTTATTATCAGTAAACATATTGATAGTGCTGGTGCGTGCAGAAAAAAGTTGATGATAACGCAATGTTTCATCAATGACATTGCCGAGACGGTCAAGTTTGTTATCTGTCATCTGGTGTATATCATCAATGCAGGTATTGAGATAATTTTTACGGATAAAGGCGGCGGCAGATTTTTCCCGTTTCAAATGCGGTCGGGCACTTTTCCAGATAAAAATCGGAAAGTCCTGATTTTTGCGTTTTGCGGCAATATAAATCTGTTTGCTGTCTTTGATTTTACCGTTGACTGTACAGCGTATAGTATAATACCCTTCTTTCCACAAGGCAGTATTCAAATCTTTCAAAACATTGCCTTGAGCATCAACTGCGTCAATTTTGTAAGCATCTTTTTTGTTGGTAATAACTGTTACGGGAATTTTTTCACCGCATTCAAAAATATTACGCGGAATATTATTGATTACCGTTTTGATTTCAAAATCTTTTTGCGGAGCCTTTTTCTCTCTGTAATCAACTTTTGGCACAGCAGCAATCGGAGTTCCGTCAAAAAGACACATGCGGTAAATTCCTTCCAGTGTGGGTAAATGATTACGCAAATTGAAACATGCGCCTACAAGACCGGAATAGGGATATTTTTTGTTGTAATTTTTATAATATGCCAAAGCGACAGTTCCGTTTTGAACAGTGACAAGCGGAGTTACGCTTTTTGAATAAACTCCCAAATCAAGATATGTTGCCCATTGCGGATAATTGCGGTTGAGACCCCATGTTTTACCATGCTCTGTGAGTTTTCTGTCTTTGCCGCGCAAACCGTAACCGGATTCAATACCGAAAATGTTGCGCATGAAATTTTTTCCGTAATTATATTTAGTACTGAATTCCTTTGTAAACAGGTCGTCCTTGCCGATAAAAGATGACAAAGTATTGCCGCCGGGAGCAACAAATCTGCCGCCTCTCAAACAATATCGATAGATGGCACAGCTCTGGTCATACGGTTCTGCCCAGATTTTCGGAGAGACATCTGTCAAACTCAAAATAACAGAACCGGGAGCCGTGCCGCTGCGCATGAAATCAAGAATTTGAACAGCATTCATCGGAGTAAAACCCTGTGTGAGGAAATAACGCTCTGCAACTTTGGTATCTCCTGCATATCTTGAATAATAATCATCATCAACGAAAAGAATTTTCTTGCTTATTTCAGCTTTAACCGGGCATACTGCAAACAATGTCAGCAGCAAAAGAATAAATTTCAATGTTTTCAGCCGAAAAATAAATCTGTCTTTCATTTTTTACCTTTCTTTAAAAGTTTATATTCAAATATTTTTTTGCAAAGTACAGTCATTGACAAAATGTTGGTACATTATATTTCTGAATTCTTCGATGGTACCGTTTTCCAGAACGTCACAAATTTCATGATGAGTTGAGGGGATTTTTTTCAAATTTTCAATATTTCTGACTTTTTTTCCGGAAAAAATTTTAATAACGATTTCCCGGAATTGTATAACTTGACGATTACCGGCAATGCTGACAAGACAGCTGTGAAAATCAATCTCCTGCTCAATGGTATATTTATAAGGAGCGATGCAATCGGCAAAATTACGGAGTTGAGCGAGTTTTTCAGGAGTTTTCCGATTATAAATAAAATCACATAAGCCGATTTCCAGTGCGTAACGCAGTTCATTCAAATCATTCAAATCCTCTTTCGGCAGCAAATCCACTTCTGCAAGTTTTTGCAAGCCTGAAAATACCTGCGGAGCTTTCATTACCAGCCCCTTACGTTTTCTTGATTCAACCAGATTTAGAGCCTTCAAGCGGCTGATACCTTCACGGACAATATTACGGCTTACATTCAAATGGATTGCAAGTTCTTCTTCTCGGGGCAAAGTATCACCGGGTTTCAAATTATTGTTATGAATGAAACTCAAAAGTTGTTTTTCAACACAATCAGCCAATGTAACAGGAGATATTTCAGGGCAAAACATTTTATTTTTTCCTTTCGTAATATGTATAATATGTACTACAATATTTAATTTAGCTCAATATTTCTTAATTGCAAATAAAAAAATAAAAAAAGAAATAAAATATTAATTAAAAATATGTTTCCGGGTCGAAAATTTATCAATATTGTTGTATCTCACAGATATTATGATATTTATTACTTGATTTTTTCTGTGGATAATGTAAAATATCTCTCTTCAAAGGAGGTATTTTATGCAAAATGAACAAAGATTATTTATAAAATTTCTGCAAAGGGATAATTTATCGGACAATACGGTTTTATCTTATTGGCATGCTGTTACTCAGTTTAAAAACATGTTCGGAGCAATCAACCGTAATAATATTTATTCTTACAAGGGATTTTTGATTGAAAATTATAAGGTGAAAACTGTAAATTTGCGCATTCAGGCAATCAATAAATATCTTGAATTTAAAAAATGCAATGATCTCAAATTGAAGTTCATAAAGGTTCAGCAGAAAAATTTTCTTGAAAATGTTATAAGTGATGCAGATTACCGCTATTTTGTCACCTGTCTGAAAAAGGATAATTTATATAACTGGTATTTTATTGTCCGATTTTTGTGTGCCACCGGAGCGAGAGTATCTGAATTGGTTCAGATCAAAGTTGAAGATGTAAATACCGGATATGTGGATATTTACGGTAAAGGCGGCAAACAGCGGCGGTTGTATATTCCCAAAAAACTTGTCAAAGAGGCGAAAGTATGGCTGGAAGGAACTGGAAATGATTCCGGTTTTATTTTCAAAAACCGCTATGGGGAACAGATAAGTACACGGGGGATTTCCAACCAGCTTAAGATACTTGCCAAAAATTATAAAATCAATCCGCAGGTGGTTTATCCGCATTCATTCCGGCATAGATTTGCCAAAAATTTTCTGGAACGTTTTAATGATCTTGCACTGCTGGCTGATTTGATGGGGCATGAAAGTATAGAAACTACCCGCATATATTTGCGCCGTACGTCATCCGAGCAGCAGCAGATTGTTGATAATGTGGTCACTTGGTAAAAAATTACTGTATTCTGACTGCATAAATTTCACGCATTGGCAATCAATGCTCTGATGCTTCTCTGATCATATCAATAAATTCTTCACGGGAAACATCATCAATGGATTTGCCTTTGCGGCGGAGTTTTTCATTGAATTTTATGGCAGTTTCCGCCATGTGGTCATGAGTTTCCTCCGAGCCTCCGGCAATGGTGAAATTTTCACCTCTGGTGATGCGTTTATGTC
>JAFVPG010000118.1 GCA_017505415.1 Lentisphaeria bacterium
GGCAGTTCTGTTGCTGAGTGGATGCAAATGCCATTTCAAGGACAGCAGCGGAGGACTTGACAGTTATCAGGAACTGACTTTGAGAAACGATTATGTTCATATGGGCTATTTCGTGTGGACTGGCTGGTCTGATCAAAAGGAGATGAAGCGCATGGTTGAGCAAAATCAACACATGACCGCTGTTTTTCGTTGCGGATTTCCCTTTTATATCAATGGTATGCAACTTTCTGTTGTCAACGGCGCAGCGTTTTCGGGGCTGATTGATTTTGGGCAAACGTGGGTCAACGGTGCAGCGTTTTCACCGATATGGACAGCCGGTTGTGTAAATGGGGTGGTGATTGCCCCATTGTTTGCGGGTAATATAATCATGAACGGGGTAGCGGCGGCACCGATAAACTTTCACGGCGGCAGTTTGGGCGGTGTATTTTTCGGCGTAATAAATTTACGAGGAGTGCCGTTTGATAAAGGTGGAATCGACGGTCAGAAAGAATTGCCTCAAGCGGTTTGTCATTTAGGTGTGATAAACTTGGATTTCTGTTTCGGTCAATATTGTCAAATTGGTGTATTTAACCACAGTAACGGTTTGCCGCGTTTTCAGCTCGGGGTGATCAATAGTGCTGAAAAAGCGGATGCCGGTCACTTCGCTTTGCAGCTCGGCTTGCTGAATAACAATGGTAAATGCATATTGCCTCTGGTCAATATGACATGGTGAATGAGTATGATAAAAAAATTTTATCTTATATTTGTTGTATTGGGAACATTGTTCCTGACCGGGTGTCATGTCGCTGAACAGCATCCGTTTTTTGCTGTCGGAAATGTGTATGAAACCAAGGTCGAAGCATTTGCATTATTTGAATATGCCGCATTAAGAGATTATCAGGAACGTGGATATTTGTTGCCGTTTGTGCCGAGGGAAGCATATCAAGAACTTCAGCAAAAAATAAAACAAGCAACTTCTTGTGACGATTTACACGGTTACAGTAGTTTGGCATTTTACATTCCGATTGGCACCCGATTTAAAATAACAGAAGTATATTCACATATCCCGCGCGTTGATAAAACCGTCTGCATCGATGCTGTTTTCCTGGATGGCCCGGCAAAAGGGCGGAATGTTTCGGTATTATTCTTCCGAGAAGAGATATGTAAACTCGACTATCCTGATACGATGTTAAAAGTTAATGATGAAGATATTAAGAAATGAAAAAACTTTTATTTCTCATCTTTCTGATTTCTTTTGCGTTTTTCACCTCTGTGCTGAATGCAAAAGAATTACGTGCGGCTCTGATTCCGCTGGATGAAAAAATGCAGAATTTTGCCGACTTGATTCTGGCTGAATCAACCGGCAAAAAACTGCCGTTGATCTTTTTGGAAAGAGAAAAACTACCGGAAATCAAAGCGGAATTTATTTTGAGCCGGGACGATTTAAGTCGAAATTTTTTGAACAATGCTGATTTGTTTTGTGTTTTGGAGCAAAATAAAATTATTATTTTTGAGGGTAATTTCGGCATAAGAATTGCGGAAAAAAAAGTTTCTTCTGTCGCAGATGCCTTGGCTGTTCTCTCTGAAGCTCAACGGAAATATTCCCGTTATCAAAAAGGGGCATTGCGGCGTTTGAGTTTGACACCGGCGATTGCCGCCGATTTTCTGGTCAATAAAGAAAGTTTCCGGGCAGCAGAGGCAAAGTTCCGTTCGTTTCTGGTAAATCATCCGGATTTTATTGTCCTTGAACGTCGGCATTTGCAGCTGATACTGGATGAACCGCAGCCGAATAAACACCAGCTTTTAAGCGGTACAATACTGATAAGAATTACGGAAAACAACGGCGTTATGCACATTTATGCCAATGGTCAAATTTGGCAGGTCAGCGGCAATTTGGCTGATCTTGCAGATAAACTGAATGCTTTGCCGCCAATGAAAAATGACCTGCCGGACGAAGCTGATTTTTTTGCTGCCGAAGCTGAATTTTTTATGAATAACGGTCTTTTTGCCGATGCAATTGTACTGGCAGAGTGTGCAAATACACTTTATCCGCAGAAAAAATACCGGAAAGCGGCAATGAAGTATACTATTGCGGGATATGAACGCCAACGGAATACGGTTCTCAATAGTAAAGATTTAACAAATCTTCATCGTGCCGTCGATCGCTTGAATTCAGAATTCTTTCCCGATACATCGCGTTTTATCAGCCATTTTGCCTGGCTGGAAACTTATCGAAACTTCGATAAAATGGCTCCGCAAACACAAAAAAGCCTCCGGCAACTGGTACGGAAAATTGAAAAATTACGCAGAAAAAATCTGGAAAAGTTTCATAAAGGATCAACTTCCGTTGAGTCTGTTTTAAAGAATATCAGTTATTCCGGTGAATATCCTTTTGACAGTTACAGTTTTATCAACTTCACCATTCCGGATATTACCGCTGTACTTGACACTCCGGAGTTTACGTCATTGACTGAACCGGATAATCTGTTAAATCATAAATTCCGCTATCTTGATATACTTTCTGTAAGCGAAAAAAACATCTGCATGAAACTGGCAAAAAAATTACAGGAATCATCTTTTTTAAATTTCGTAATCAGCGGCATCATGCTTGAATACCGTCTTACCGAACAGGAACAGAGAAATCCGGAGGAGGTCTTGAAAAAAATTCTCGCGGCAATACCGGAAAAAAAGGTCATTTCTCCGGAAACGTTCCAACTGCCGGAAATTTTGACCTCGTACCAATTCCCGGTCAGCTTCGGCTGCAGGAAACTTATGTTTGATATTGCTCAAAATTTATATAAAAAGAAAAGTTGTTATATATGCTGGGGAATCAACGATTACGACCCCCCTCAACAACTGCGCGAATCACTGTCTTTACTGATAGATGCTCTTGATTCTGCGCAAAAACGCCCGCAGACCGTGGCTCAAAGGCAAAGTATCGGGTACTGTCGCACAAAACTGGCAATGATAAACGCAAAACTTAACTGGTATGAAAAACGCCATGCAGAGAGAAAAAACACCGGGAGATTGTTGATTTCCAATGCAGCAGACAACAGTCTGGCGTATGATGGAAAACGATTTGCTTATTTTATAAAGGATTCATTTCCGGTAACAGAACTTTTCCGGATCGACACTCAAAAAGATTTTGTCATGGAAAAAATTGCTGAATACTCAGAAAGAGTAAAATTCCGGCAAGGCAGCAAACAAGCGTTTTTACTGGACGATTTTTATGTATACAATTCCGGGAAACTGTTTTTATTCCTGTCTTTCAATTCTGTCCAAGCCCGAAAAAATGAGATCGACGAACTTACACAATACACGGTTTCAGATGGGTGTGGAAACACTGTTTTTTCCGCCTCACAGGAAAAATCTCTGGTCATAAGTTATGAAGTAAACAGCGGCAAAAAAGAGATTCTTGCCTCTTCTGCTGATCGCAATTTGCCTTCTCCGGTTCAGCATTACAGTCACAGTCATGTTAAAGGATTGTGTGTTGACCGGCAGAGGAAAATTTTATATGTGCATTTTTATGTGCAACAGGATAAATACACCCATTTTTCCATCATTGGAGTATATGATATTGCCACAAAGGAATGGGTCGAACAACACAAATTACGTCCGCGATCCGAGATGTGGCTTGACCGTCAGGGAAATCTTTTTCTGAAGGGGTATCATGGCGAACTTGCAAAAATTGCCGGAGGGAAAATTACACACATCGATCAGGAAAGCAAAAACTCAGCAGCTCACTATCTGCCGTTGTACACACAAAATGGCGTATATGCAACCGTAAGTGTTCCAGATGGAAAAACATTCATCCTGTCAATGGTCAATGGAGTTCTTAAAATATATGACGAAATAAAATGAGGAAGAAAAGTATGATAAAAAAACTTTTACTTATATTTGTGGTCTTGGGGGCATTGCTCCTGACCGGGTGCAAGGTGTTGTACGGAATAGTGCTGCTGCCGGTCATGGCCGTTGACGGGGCAGTGTAACGAATTTTCTGTAAAATTGCGTATGCCGGAAGCGTGCAAGTTTGCATAGGGCGCAAACCTGCGAGAATTGGTCTCCCAACTCGTCGGAGGCAGGTTTGCGAACTGTGTGTAACTCGGTTGAAATTCTGAAAAAACGTGATAAATTCTCTAAAAGACTCCTGGAAAAAGTCAAAAAAAAGAGGATTTATCACAAATGGAATATAGCACAGAAAAAGAGATTTTGCAATCGATTTTGGACCATGGAATGGAAGGAATGTCCGAATTTTTACAATAAGATGCTTGATGAAGAATTTGAAAAGTGGCGCAACCGTCCAATCCGGGAAGCTGTGAAATATCTATTGCTTGATGCCCGCTATGAAAAAGTCAGAGTGGACGGAAATGTTGTTGATTGTGCGTTGCTTATAGCCTACGGTATTCAAGATGACGGACACCGCAGAGTGCTGGGGGTAAGTGTAGAACTCTCTGAAACAGAAGCGCATTGGAGAAAGTTTTTGGAATCGCTTTCAGAGTGTGGACTTCATGGAGTAGAAATGATTACCAGTGATAATCATGCCGGGTTAAAAGCTGCAAGAATGAGTGTGTTTCCGTCCGTTCCCTGGCAGCGTTGTCAATTTCATTTGCA
>JAFVPG010000119.1 GCA_017505415.1 Lentisphaeria bacterium
GTCCTCCTGATTTTTGAAGCGCAGTATGCGACTTCGTTGTTCTTGGATTAACATAAATCCGTTTTTATCAAGAGGCAAACCACTTTTTGTTTTTAGACATAAAAAATGAGAGACCTCTTGTGTCTCTCATAATATCTTTTTATTTATTATGAACAACTTATAAATAATCAAAAAAACACATCACCACTTATTGAAAGAACATACTTCTTCCAGTGGTTTGCGGACTTTTTTGGCAGCAGAATTTTCATTTCCATAACCGAGAGCAAGCACCAGACGGGCATCTGCCCCATGTGGGATTCCGAAATACTGTTCCATTTTGTTCTGGTCATTCATACCGATCATACAAGTATCAATTCCAAGCGAATATGCTTCATGACACATATTCATACAGGCAGCTCCGATGTCTCCGGGAGCAAACCGCTGTGTGTCTTTGTAATGATCAAATACCGCAGGCATGACTTTCGCAGTCTGTTCGACCAGAATTATAAATGCAGAAACATTATGACGCCACGGCGCACCGGTGATACCGTTACCGACCACAATAGCATCACAAAGTTTTTCTTTGGCTTCCGGAGTATCGATTACGATAAACTTCCATGGCTGAGAATTGCATCCTGACGGGGAAAGTCTGCCGGCCTCAACGATTTTCAGCAAATCCTCACGGGGAATTACTCTGTCCGGCTGATAAGAGCGGCAGCTTCTGCGCTGCTGCATGATTTCAAGAAAATCCATAATATACCTCCTATTGGGTTAATATATGAAGAAATTTTTTAAGTGTCGGTGAATTATTATCTGCGCGCCAGACTGCAGAAATGGGAAGATGTGCATTGCAATCCTCAAATTTGCGATAAACAAGATCTCTGTTATGACGTGGAAATGATTGCGGCAGAATAGTTACACAATTAAGAACCGGCAGCAGATGGAGCAAAACTGTAATATTTTCAATTTCCATGACCACATTCGGCTTGAATCCGGCATTGCGGCATAGCATATCAAGTTTTGTGCGCAGCGGTGTTGCATCCTGTGCCTCCTGAAAAATAATTCGCTCATTGCGGAAATCCGACAAATAAAGATGTTCTTTGCCCGCCAACGGATGATTTTTGGGAATGGCAGCAAGCAGATAATCATTTTCCAGCACGACCATACGCATATCTTCGTCTTCTTCCGGTTTCATACGGACAATACCGAGGTCAGTCTCCTGATTACGGACTTTTTCATAAATAACTTTACTGTTGGCTGTTTTGATATTCAAATGAAGCTGTTTATAAAAGACCTGCATCTCTCTCAAAGCCTTGATAAAGCCGGTCGCATTAACAGCCGCCGGGATAACATCAATAAGCAATGTTCCGGCTTCTCCTCTCGCCACTGAAGATGCAAGGCGTTGGGCATTATCAAACTGATTCAAAATTTTTTGTGACTCCGCCAGAAAAGACACACCCGCCGCCGTCAGGGACACGTTCCATTTATTTGAACGGTCAAAAAGCTGACATCCCAGTTCTTCCTCAAGCACATTTATCTGACGGCTCAAAGCGGACTGAGCTATATTCAACTCCTCTGCGGCAGCTCCATAATGAAGCATTTTTGCCAATGTAATAAAGTATTGTAAACGTTTCTGATCCATAATTAATCTCAAAAACAGATTGATTTTCAATATTTAATATATTGCAAAATTAAAAAATAGCAAGTATATTATATGCATATTCTACAAAAAAAACTGATTACATTAATCAAAAAGGAATTATTATCATGAACGAATACGCAGCAAAAGTATTGGAAATGCGTAAAGCACAGGCTCCCTGGGAGTCTGAATTTATTCAGTCTGTAACCGAAGTTTTTGACTCCATTGGTGTCTTGCTCGACTCTGATGAACGTTACGAAAAAAACAAAATCCTCGAACGTATCACCATTCCTGAACGTATCGTCACATTTCAGGTTCCCTGGATCGATGATAACGGCGAGATCCAGGTAAATACCGGATACCGTGTCCAGTTCAACAGCGCAATCGGTCCCTACAAAGGCGGCTTGCGCTTCCATCCCACCGTCAACCTGTCCGTTCTCAAATTCCTCGGATTTGAACAGATGTTCAAAAATGCTCTCACCACCCTCCCCATGGGCGGCGGCAAAGGCGGCAGTGACTTCAATCCCAAAGGCAAATCCGACCGTGAAATCATGATGTTCTGTCAGAATTTCATGCGTGAACTTTTCCGTCACATCGGTCCTGATACTGACGTTCCCGCTGGCGACATCGGTGTAGGCGCACGTGAAATCGGTTATCTTTTCGGACAGTACAAACGTCTTGCAAATGCCTTCAACGGTGTACTCACCGGCAAAGGTCTCGGCTGGGGCGGTTCTCTCGTCCGTGCAGAAGCCACCGGTTTCGGTGCCATCTATTTTGTCCAGCACATGCTCAATCTCAAAAATGAAAAAATCGAAGGCAAAAAAATCGCCATCTCCGGTTTCGGCAACGTTGCATGGGGTGCAGCTCTCAAAGCTGTTCAGCTCGGTGCTAAAGTCATCACCATTTCCGGTCCTGACGGTTACATCCTCGACGAAGCAGGTCTCACCGAAGAAAAAGTCGCTTACATGCTTGAACTCCGCTCCAGCGGCCGCGACATCGTTGCTCCGTATGCAGAAAAATTCGCCGGCAGCAAATTCATCGCCGGACGCAAACCCTGGGAAGTTCCCGTCGACATCGCCATGCCCTGCGCAATCCAGAACGAACTCAACGGCGAAGATGCCGCAACTCTGGTCAAAAACGGTGTTAAACTCGTCGCCGAAGTCTCCAACATGGGCTGCCGTCCCGAAGCTATCGAATGCTTCGCTGAAAAAGGCATCACTTTCGCTCCCGGCAAAGCTGTCAACGCAGGCGGCGTAGCAACTTCCGGTTTGGAAATGAGCCAGAACGCAGGTCACTGCTACTGGACCGCTGAAGAAGTTGATGCACGTCTCCGCGGCATCATGAGCGGCATTCACTCTGCATGCGTCAAAAACGGCGCACAGAAAGACGGTGCTGTAAACTATGTTGCCGGTGCCAATATCGCCGGGTTCCGTACCGTCGCAGAAGCTATGATAGCTCAAGGTATCTGATATTTGACCATTTTCTCTCCAAGGTCGATTATATACTCCGTTCTGTTTTTACAGAGCGGAGTTTTTTTATTTTCATATAAAAGGTTGACATTGAAACTCTTTGTAAACATTCTTTCCGCAAACAGAATGTTATAATTTTTTAACCGAGGAGTATCTATGTCTGAATATTACGGGCAGCTGATCGCAGGAGACAATATCTGCATTGAAAAGAAAAATAATGCAGCAGTCATTCACTGCACATCATTCCCTTCCCCCCTGAAAAATTTCAATGCCGGATTTTTCAGTATTAAAACCGCGCTTGATGAACAGCACGATATGTGTACAGTAATAAGCAACTGTATTTACAGATTGAACGGAGAATACAAAAAACTTGAAGATTATGTTATCAGAGGATTTTACAAAAAATACAACTACATATATCTCGATCTGGCAAAAAATGAAATATTCCATTATCACTACACAGAGCAGGATGAAAACGAACGGGAAGAAAAAATTTTAACCGATTCAAAATATATTCTTTTGTACAAAGTCACTTATCAGCACCAACGTGTTTATGCAGAAGCATTTGCAGCCGGAGGACTGATAGATACTGTTTATGGCGGTGAAGGATTCCTTTATATGCTCAAAAATGGCAATATCAAACATACGGTGACAAAAATCAGCGACCGTACCTACAATGAATTTTATAACAATGTCGATCTCATCTATATGCCGTCATTCGATGCCGTTACCCGTGAAGCAGTAAATATAAACATACCAAGAAGCCGCAGAGGCATCCTGCATATCAGACAAAATGACAATTATTATGTCTGGAGTACGACCGGCTATCCGGGATCTTCCACTCCCGGTGAGACTATCACAGTAAAAATAAACCCGGAAAAAATTTATTTCTGATTTTTTCGGCAGAAGGTGTTGCTGCCTTCTGCTGAAAACATATTCACACTACAAGCGAACGGCTCTGCATGAACTCTCTGTTGACAATATTTCTTCTCACAGCTTCTCTTCTGAAAAAAAATCTTGCTCCGTCCATAAAAACATTATACAGAACATTTTTTCTCTCGACTTCCGCTTTACAGCAATAACACCGCAGCTGCATATCCATAAATCTTAACGCTTCATCATCAAGCAATACAGCAGTAGGAAACAAAATTTTTTTCTTTCCGATATAAAAACATTCAAAAAAATCAACGCATGAAAATAAATGATAATAAATAAACTCATGTTCCTCTACACATATTTTATGATACAAAATAAAATTATTCAGACTTTTATTCTTTATACATTCTGCAATTATTTTATTTATTTCTGAACATATTTCAGATTTTGAAAGTATTTTTCCAGCATATACTTTTTCATATAAATCATGTTCAGCTTCAATTATTGCATCTGTATTCATCTTTTGCTCCTGTAAAAAAAGAGGTGCATTTCAGGAATGTATGCCCCGACACGCTTAGCACTTGCGTTCACAACAAATACACACACTGAAATGCACCGTGTATGCAATACACGGCACAAAAAAATATGCCTTCGTTGTGACTGCTGAATTTTTACAAAGTGCTAATTTGTCGGAGCAGCCTTATTTCTTTATGCTTTTATTTTTTTATTTATTATTTTTGATTTCCTTACGTTAAAGTTCAAAAATATAGCATAAAAAAAAATCATTTCAAGAGTCTGCCTGCAAATAAAACAAAATATAAAAAAGATAACTTTTATTTTTTTAAAAAAGGTGTATATTATAAATCTGTTATCTGCGGAGGTTTTTAAATGAGTAAGAATAAAGCTGTTTACACACACGGTCCTATTGGCAGAACAATGCTGAAAAACGGTATTGCAATGATTGCAGGGACTATTGCTATTTGCGGTTACAATATAGTCGATACCTACTTTGTCGGACAGTTGGGCAAAATTCCGCTGGCGGCAATGGGATTCACATTTCCGGTAATCATGCTTATCGGATGTCTTTTTCACGGTCTTGCCAACGGGGTAATGGCTCCCACTGCCCAGCTTCTCGGCAACAATAAACACTCAAATGCGGCAAGAATCGTTACATCCGGATTGCTGATAACCATGATATTTTCCCTTCTGCTCGCAATTCTCGGCATACTCTGCAATGAATATGTATTCATAAAACTCGGAGCCACCGGCGAAACGCTTGTTCAGGTCAAAGGTTATATGAATATCTGGTACATCGGCTGTTTCACCGCCAGTGTCGGTTCGCTTGCCAACAGTCTGCTCGTCGGAGCAGGTTCTCCGAAAATTTCCGGCTTCATGATGATGACCGGCATGATACTCAATGCAATTCTCGATCCTGTATTTATTTTCGGTTTTGCCGGTATTCCTGCAATGGGAATCAAAGGTGCGGCGCTTGCAACGGTAATTTCTCAATTGATCTCCGGAGCGGTAAACATTTATTTTGTGCGCCGCAAACATCATCTTATAATTTATGAAAAAATCCCGTGGCGTGTTATGCGTGCCGCAGCTTCACAAATCATCCGTTATGCCATACCCAATTCCGTAAGTATGATGATGATGCCGATAGGAAGTGCTTTTGTCGTCAAAATGACCTCATTTTTCGGAGATGCGGCAGTTGCGGCAAGTGCGGCGGCAAGCCGGCTTGAAGTTGTTGCGTTTATTTTCCCGATGGCACTCGGCATAACTCTGATGCCGACGATCGGGCAGAATTACGGAGCCAAACTTTACAGCAGAATCAGAGAATGTCACCGTTTTGCAATGAGATTTGCCTTTATTTTTCTGTTGTTTATGAGCGTAATATTTTTCTTTATTGCTCCGTGGGCAGCAACCAAATTTTCTCCGGATGCAGAAGTTCAGAGAATAATGGTGCAGGCTCTGCGCATAATCTCATGGGGGTTGTGGGGCGTTGAAATTCACCGTTACAGCGGATTTTTCTATACCGGATGCAATCGTCCGATCGTAACAGCGTATCTTAATATTTTCCGTATTTTCATTCTCATGGTTCCTTTGTCATACATCGGATACAAAACCGGACATGTGGAAGGAATTTTTGCAGCCCGTCTGCTCTCCGACATAATAGCCGGAGCAACAGGATATTATATTTCAAAAATAATGGTACGCCACCTGCCGAAAGACGGCGAACCGAAACCTGTCAAAAAAGTTTATAAAAATAAATATGTAAATTATATCTGGGAGGATTTATTCTGATGTTCAGTGATATTGTACTTTGGCAATGGTTGATAATGGTTGTATGCGCCATTCTCATAGGTATCAACAAAACAGGCATTCCCGGCATAGGACCACTTCCCGTCGTCCTGCTGGCACTCAGTTTCCCAGCTGCAAAATCAACCGGCATCCAGCTGATAATGCTCTGTATGGCGGACTTGATGGCGGTCACATATTACCGCAAAAAAGCAAACTGGAACATCATTCTTAAATTGATACCTTTTGCGCTCTGCGGAATTGCTCTCGGCAGTTTCGTAATGCGTTTTTTTGATGACAGCAGTCTGCGAATTGCCATCGGCATAATAATTCTTGCCATGGCAGGGCTGAACGTTGTACGCCGCAAATTTCTCAAACCGGACATGATTCCGTCCCACTGGATATTCTCACTGCTTATCGGACTTGCCGCAGGCTTTTCAACTCAGGTGGCAAATGCGGCAGGACCGGTAATGGCAATTTATCTTCTGTCCATGCAGCTGCCGAAAGAAGAATATCTCGGTACCGGTGCATGGTATTTCATGATTCTGAATTTTCTGAAACTTCCGGTTTTCATCTGGGAGGGCCGCATCGTGCCGGAATCACTTTATATAGATCTCTGCATGCTTCCTGCCATCATTCTCGGTGCATTTCTGGGGGTCGTTATCGCCAAAAAGATTTCCCAGCAGTCATTTGAACTTATCGTGCAAATTCTGATTGTCATTTCAGCAATCAAACTTCTCTTCTGATTTGCCGCTTGTTTTTCAGTAAAAACATGTTATATTAATTCAGTTCATACAATAACATAAACAATACAAGGGAGAATTTTTTCATGTATTATGCAGGTTCTTTCGGTCCGAAACGGCTCTTGAATGATGAATTGAGACAGCTTGATGAAGAAGGTTTCATCGTCAGTGATGAACTGAAAAATGAAGCACTGCAATTTGAAGATGACTCTTCTTTTGAAAAATTTCAGGCATTTTATGACAAACTGAAAAAACTGCCGAAAAAGCCTGATTTTGATTTCTATGAACCGAACTCGCTCTCCGATATACTTGCTGCCCGCCCTGCCAAACGCATAGCTCCAAAAACTTTTTCAAATGATTTTGACACACTTTATGACCGTTATCTCGGCGCATGGCTCGGCAGATGTGCAGGATGTGCTTTGGGCAAACCGGTCGAATTTAATGTCAATGAAAATTATCTCTGGATCAGAAAATATCTCGAAAACCGCAATGAATGGCCGCTCCGTGATTTCTTCTCGGCACGCAATGTCGGCGATGAAATGGATTTAGCATGTCCGCTGTCATGGCGTGAAAACATTGCTTTCATGGAGAGTGATGATGATATACGTTACACCATTCTGGCGTTACTGCTTTTTGAAAAACACGGTCCGGATTTCACCCCGTATGATGTAGCACATCACTGGGGCGAACATCTGACACATTACCAGATGTTCACTGCAGAGAAACACGCCTTTTTGAATTATGCCATGTTTGAAGCCTACAAAGGCAAAGATCTTAATGCGGATTTCACTTCAACTTTCAACAATCCCTACCGTGAATACATCGGAGCGCAGATCCGTGTTGATTTTTACGGGTACATGGCTCCCGGCAATCCTGAAAAAGCGGCAGAATTCGCCTACCGTGATGCATGTTGGACACACCGGAAAAACGGCATCTACGGTGCAATGTTTATCGCAGCTGCAACTGCCGCCGCTTTTGTCACAGATGATATTGAGGAAATCATTAATGCCGGTCTGGGAGAGATTCCGGAAAATTGCCGCCTTGCATACGAAATACGTCAGGCATTACAGGCAATTTCAAAATGTCGTGATATGCACGAATTTGCAGATTATACCGCCAAACGTTACAAAACAATGTCTGCTGTTCACACCATCGGCAATGCGGTACTCTGTGTCGGCGCACTCATTTTCGGAGAAAAAAATCCTGACCGTTCAGTTTGTGAAGCGGTTATGGGCGGATTGGATACCGATTGCAACGGAGCTACAGTAGGATCGATCACAGGCATCATATCCGGCGGCAGAAATTTCGGCGGCACGCTTGCTCCCCGTCTGAACAACCTCGTAAAGAGCGGTCTCCCCGCCGTCGGAGATATTGAAATCACCAAACTTGCCGAACGCACAACCAAAGTTTATCTGAAATCACAGCAATAAAATATTCACTTGAGCATTTCACCGTATTCACGCATGCTGATAACTTTATAACCATTGTCATAAAGGTATTTCATGTGTTCAGCGAAAATTTCAGCATCCGTACTGCAATGAGCATGGGCAATATCAGGTACGCCATGATAGAGCAGAACCAATGCTGCATCATCTCTGTCTCCGAGAAGCTCAAGACCTTCGGAAAAATTTGCAAGCTGTTTATTACAAACAGAATAACATGGAATACGCATCGGATCAGTTTCACAAGTCCAGAGCGCATGTTCCGTGGTACGGGCATACTTCAAGCCGGATTCAGGAATGATTTTAGCTCCGTTGGGAGCGTAAGGACCGCCGGGATAAGCGAAACTTACAGCTTCCGGAGCGCCGATTTTTCTGAAAAAATCGTTACACATGGATATTTCACGGCGTATACCGTCATCATCAAGCGCAGTCAAAACATGATGATTCATGGTATGATTGCCAAGTTCAAAACCCATTTTGTAAAGTTCTGCAATTTCATCGTGAGACAGATACCCGGCAGGACATTCATTGAGCCAGACTTCCGGCAGTGAGATGAAAAAAGTTGCATTAAATCCATATTTTTTCAAAACCGGAACGGCAACTTCAAGGTGACTTTTGGACGCATCATCGAATGTAAGAACTATTGTTTTCATAAAACTACCTCAAAAAAAATAAATACTGACTTTATCTCTTTTGTGGATAAAAATACTGCATTTAATAAAAAAAACAAGCAATATTAAAAAAAAAACAAACTTTTTTATATTTTCATGTTTCCAACTATTGAAAAATATAAAACAGGATGTACATTACTCTTAAAATGTAAACATTTACATTATTGTTGTATTGAGGTATTTCATAATTTCATGCACTGAAAGGTTGATATGGTATCAATTCAAAAATTAGCTGACCGTCTCGGAGTTTCAACAGCCACAGTATCAAGGGCTTTGACTCCTGAACATGCACATAAAGTCCGTCCGGAAACCCGCGAAAGGATTTTACAGTTGTGCAATGCAGCCAATTACCGCCCCAGCATAACAGGACGCTCATTTGTTACCGGCAAAACTTACAAAATAGGTATTATTCTCGGCGCAATCGAAAAAGATCTTGGTTCTCCGCTTTTCGGACTGTTCATGCGAGCTTTCTGCCGTACAGCTCAACATCACGGCTACTCGGCAACGCTGCTTTCTGCTGACACCGAAGGTAATTCCCAAAACAGTGCGATTGAATTTTTACAATCTTCTGTTGCGGATGCGTATTTGCTTGGAGCCGCCTTGCTCAATACTGAATTGGAAGATATTGTCAGAAAAAGTCACTGCCCGGTTGTGACATTAAATCAGAATCGTGAAATGCTTGCCGGTCTTCACAGCATTTACCGTGATTTGACTCCGGCATACCGTAAAGCATGGGAAATTCTTTCTGAAAATGAACGTCAAAATACTGCTTTTGTGCATGGGTTGCAGGACAAATTCAAATTTGCACCGCTGCGGGAAGCAGCTCCCAACGGTGTATTACTTGATGATATAACACTTGTTCAAAATTACAGGTATCAGGATCTGAATGATTTTTCAGAATTATACAGCATGACAGACAAACTTCAACAATATTCTGTTCTGTGGTGTGCCTCTGATATAATTGCTTTCAACATTTATAATTCATTCAAACTGAAAGGTATTGCTGCTGAAAAAATGCCGCGGATACTCGGATTTGATAATGCAGAAGAAACTATTACTTCAGATGAAAATCCATTTCTTTCAACCATAGACCCGTGCTGGGATAAAATTGGAGAAACCGCCGCCGGATTACTGCTCAACCGCATAAACGGCAAAAACACTGAATCCGAAACAGGAGTAAAAGCCAAACTTATTTTACGAAAAACTTTTTAATAATCAAACAATGTGATGTAATATTAATTATAGGAAGTTCTTTACTTTCTTTCCCGGTGAAAGAAAGTAAAACAAAGAAAGCCGTTTCCCTTGTTTTCTTTTTGAAAAAAGAAAGCAAGATAAAGAAAAACCTTTTGGCAAAAAGAAAGTAAGCATTGCAAGACATATCAAGGCACTCTGCCTTACGCAGCTGCGGACAAAAATATCAGAACAACAACCCCTTAACAGAAAGGATAAAAAATATGAAAAACAAGTTCAAACAACATGACAAAGTTAATATTATAGGAAGTTGCTTCACATTGATCGAACTTCTTGTAGTCATTGCCATCATTGCAATCCTTGCAGGAATGCTGCTCCCGTCACTTAACAAAGCCCGTGAACGCGCCAGAATCGCTCAATGTACCAGCAACTTCAAAATGGTCGGCACCGGATGTGCGATGTATTTTGACGATAATGATGATACTTATATGAGCGATGTCGATGGGGAAGGCAAATATACATATCCCGGCAACGGAGTTGAATATAACGGCGGTTTCTCATATATGCTTCACTCTTATGTCGGTACACAGCAATATCCTTTTGCCTACGACAATCATCTGGGCAGAATCCCCGTCTGGCAGTGTCCATCAGATAAAATCAACCGTACCAACTACCGTCCGCAAAGTGTTGCATTTTTCTGCGGCGGCGCAAACCATACATATGAATATCCCACTGTCGGTTGCGGTATCAGAGGTCTTAAAGTAAGTCGAGTTACCAAGCCATCAATGAATCCCAATGGTATGGAATTTTGGAACAAAACATGTGAATATGCTCTCAGTGGCGGCAATCAGAAACTTGTTGCAGCTAACTTTACCGACTCCAATACTGACTCCGCAGATTCAAATACCAGGCTCTCAACCGGCAGACATTTCAATACCGGAGGTTCCAATATTGTTTTTCTCGACGGACATGTTGAAATGATTAAAAGCATGTACAATTATTACAATTCCGGATATTGGTCTTCAAACTCAAACAGATACTATACAACCTGGATTAAATAACAAAATTGAAATATAAGGACAAAAATCATGAAAAAATCAATTCTTACTGTAATAATCTGTGCTGCTGCAATAACAACATTCGCCGCTGAAGTCGACTTCAACGGAGGTTTTGAAAAATGTACACCCGATGGAGCCGGTGTCCCGCAGGCAAGTTTCTGGAACAAGACCCGTACCATTTCAAAAAAGGCTGAATGCCGCCTCGTCAAAGAGGCAGACTGTGTCAAAAGCGGAACTTTTGCTCTTCTGGCTGAAACCGAAGAAGGCGGTTACTTTTTCTTCCGTTCTCTCAAAGAAATGCCCGTTGTTGAAGGCGATACTGTCGAAATGGAAATTTTCGTCAAAGGTTCAGGCAAATACAACCTCCAATATATTGCTTACGGCGCAGATGATCCTAAAAAACAGGTATTTCTGACCACTATGGGTACAGGCCGTGACCTCACCGCCAAAGAAGAGGAATGGACCAAATGTTATCGTAAATTCAAATTCGTTCCCCCTGCCAAAGCTAAAGGCAAATTTACTAAATTCACCATCATTCCCGTAATCATCGGCAAAGACAACGCTGAACTTTACTTTGACGATTTCAGCCTCAAAGTCAACGCCCCTGCACCGGCTGCCAAATAAACAAACATTAAGGTTGAAAAAATGAAAAGATTTATACTTTGCGCCCTTTTTGTATGGGCGGCGGGACTTTTTGCGTCAGTTACCGTAAAAAAACTTCCGAATGATGCCAAAAATGTTGAATATTATCTCTTGCAGAATCAATATATTTCTGCCGTTATTTCAAGTAAAGGCGGCACTCTGTATAAATTTTCAAACCTCAAAACAAAAGAAGAATTTGTCGGTACCGAAGGCGCATTCCGTGACCAGTTTGCACCCAATAATACTGCTTTTGCCAATGCCCTTTATAATGCAAAAATTATCAAATCCTCTCCCGAAACTGCAGTAATTGAACTTACAGCCCCCGTACTCGATGGTGTAAATAAATTCAACCTCGTCAAAAAACGTTACACCCTCAATGCCAATACTGCAATACTTCATGTCGAAACTGAACTTACCAATCAACGTGAAAGCATGTCTGACGGTACTTTTGAATTCTGGTGCAACAGTTTTTTCGGAATTGAAAAAGTTCAAAATGATATTATTCTGCCGCTTGCCAACGGAATTTTCCGGGAGAAAACAGGCAGTAATATTTTCCATAAAGAGCCGATTGCCGGCTGGATCGGCGTCATTCACAAAAATTCAGGTGTCGTACTTCTCCCTGAATACAGAAAATTCAACCTCGCTTATTCATGGAGTTGTCCCAACCGTGACACCGTAGAGTTCCGCAATATTCCTGAAATCCTCCCGGCAGGAGAAACAGTAACTTTCCGCTATACTCTTGCTGCATTCAACTCTCTTGACAATCTGAATGGCGCAGGAAATTCAGGCTGCGGTTCAATTTCAACAGCAGATGGCAAGCTGATTTTCAAACTCGAAGGTTTTTGTAATACTGAAGCAAATGCAGTTTTGAAAGCTGACGGCAAAAAAATTTCCTCAATTCCGGTTAAACTTGCCGTCGGCAAAGTAAATCAGTATTCGTTTGATATGCCGCAAAACGCATCTTCTGTCACTATTGAGGTAAACGATACAAAAAATAAAAATCTTTTTGATCTTTTTTACGCAGCGAAACCGACTGCACAATTTTCTGCCCGTGAAAAACGTATTGCTCCTCCAAAAGACAACGATCCATGGCAATTCGATCCCGCTGATGAATACGCAACTCCGCATTTCAAATGGCTCGATAATTCAAAAAAATTAAAAACCCTCGTCCTCGTTGACACTAATGGCGTACGTGATGTCATTGAACTTAAACAGCGTATGAATCTTGAAACTGTAACTCCGACTGTCTTCCCTGCAAACTGGGCTATGAGCTGGCGCACAAAATGCGCCTTTGCCCCCGGTTCAGGCGGAGAAACAGGCATTGATAAACTTGCTCCGTTTTTGCGACAGAATTATGATGTTATCATTATTGGTTCAGGCCGCACAGTCACCCGCAAAAATATGCAGAATATGTACGTTTCAAGCTGGAGCGTTTACCCGGAAAATATCCGCAGGACAATTCTTGAAAAAGTCCGTAACGGCGCAGGTCTGCTGCTCTTAAACCCGCAGCATCCCGATAAAGAAATGTCAGAAATTCTTAAAACTCTCAAAAAAGATGATTCTTTCACCGAATCAATGGCATTCAGTGCCGCTCCGTATTTTCCGGAAGCAGATATTTCAAGCACAGTTTACGGTAAAGGCAGAATCATTGCCGTCAAATTCAATACAGATTGCTTTATTGCTCCCTTGCTGAAATCCCGCCGCGCCAACTTCCAATTATTATCACAGAAACATCGTTTTCAGGAATATCAATTTGCAATTCTATGCCGCATGATAAACAACCTTGCAGGCAATGAGAAAATAATCTCTGAATTAAAACTTGCCGCTGACGGAAAAGTTGAAATAAATGTTGCCGAAGCCGGCGAATACAACTTTACTTTGTTCAACCGTTACAATGAGAAAATAAATGATTTCTCAAAAAAACTTATCGCAGGTAAAAATATTTTACAAATCAATGCTTTACAGCACGGCATGAATTATCTTCATGTCACTTTGCAGAACAAAGATTTTGCTTTTGCTTCAACAGAACACAATTCCAATGCTTATATCAGAGCAATACGTACCAAAGATTATTTCAAAAAAGGCGAAAAAGTCAAAGTCCGTGTCCGTCTCTCCAATGCAGCACTCAAACTTCCGCTTTCTGTCAAAATTTACGACAATACCGGACGTTTGCTGTATGTCAGTGACAAACCTGAGTTTGAATGGTCTCCCGATAATGCCGTTGTCAAACATCATACAATTCAAGCTGAACTTATGAAAAACGGTAAAATAATTTCAACTGTCCGTAAAGAATTTTATCTCCCGGAAGTTTTTGATTTGCGCAAAGAATTCAGCAATTTATTGTGGGTCGGTGCGGATATGTTCCCGGAATATACTTATCCTGAACGTTACAAACAGTTGAAAAAACTCGGATTCAACTTCCTTTACGGCGGGATGTTCGGTGATGCATCATCTCTGCTTTTGCGTTATGCTCCGCTTGAAAGCGGCATGAACTGGTATGCCGCCAACGGCAGAGGCATGCATATCAATTACAAAAATTTGCAGAATATCCTGAAAAAATACAATGATACCCAGGATAAAAAATACCTCGTCCGTGTCCCCTGCCCCAATAATCCGGACTATCCGGAAGAATTGCCGCCGCGTGAAGAGGAATACACTCCGTTCAACAGCCGTTATTTATTTCAGCTCGGTGATGAAATGAGTATGACTTACTACCAGTTTCCCATTGATTTCTGCTTTTGCCAATACTGTCAAAAGGGATTCAGAAATTATCTTAAAGAAAACGGCTGGACTCTCGAAAAAGTCAATCGTATATGGAAAACTGATTTCAAAAAATGGGAAGATATTCAAGCTCAAACTTATCGGGAAACGCTTTTCAGTACAAGTTCAACCGGTTTTGTGCTTCACCGCTTGTATATGGACAAAGTTTTTGCCGACACACTCGAACAGGTACGCCGGAAAATACGTGAAAAATATCCCGAAGCCATGGTCGGACCCACCGGAGTTGCTGACAGTCCCCATCCCTACGGCGGCAACTGGAACTTTTATAATATGAGCAAATTTGACTGCGGAAGTTTTTACGGCAATCCCCGCATCATGGTAAGTTTCAATCGCAGCAACCGTTTTGTAATGAATTATTACGGATACGACTATCCGCAAGGTTCTGAAACCAACAAATTCTGGACAGGACTTTTTGTCGGGGAGCGCAATACAAACAACTGGTACTGTCCCATATTCCTCCTGCCGGATCTGCGACATACGGAAGTACGGAAATATTATACAGATTTGCTGTGGACATTCCGCAGCGGAATCGGAGGTTTGCTCTATCATGCCGACAAATCCACTTCACAAGCAGCAATTCTGCACTCTCAGCGGTCACTCATTGCAAACTTCTTAAAATCTGTCAAGGGGTCATATTTTGACAAAGAACTCTCTTTTGCAAAAGTTTTTGAAGATCTCGGCATCGCTTACCGTTTCATCAACCATGAAGACCTGTCAGAAAACTTGCTGAAAGAATTCAAAATACTCGTCCTGCCGGAAGCAAGTGCTTTGAGTAACAAAGATATTGAAATCATTCGCAATTTCGTCAAAAAAGGCGGAAAAATCATCGCTGATTATGAAATTGCAACTCAAGATGAATGGTGCAACAGCCGTACCAAACCGGCACTGAATGATCTTTTCGGCATCAAAACGACCCGTCAGGTTTACCGCAAGATCAATAAACACAACCTCAAAGGCATCACCATCCGAAATGCAGTAACCGGTGTAAAATTGACAACCGGGAAAGCTCTCGGATTTGCAGAAACAAAACGCGGAAAAACTCCTTTGGCAATCACTACCGCAAATACGCTTTATCTAAACTTTGAGCCGGTTTATACCAACATGCGTGAAAAAGCCTTCCGTGATTTGATAAACAACTTTATCAAACTTGAACCGGAGGCAAAATTTGAAAGCGATTCTGCAGTAATGCATGGTATTTATAACAATGGAGCTGTAAAACATATCGGACTGCTTGCGGAAATGAAATTCCCCAATGCCGCAAACGCCGACCGCAAAACCTGCGAAAAATATTCTGTCAAAGGCACTCTGAAACTTGCAGAAAAAGGTCATATTTACAACTCAACCGATGGTAAATATCTGGGAGCCGGTAACAAATTTGATTTGACTCTGATCCCCGGCCACGGAACTTTGCTGACAGTTCTGCCTTACAAAGCTGATTCATTGAAAATAACTGCGCCGACTGCAATAAAAGCAGGAGAAAAAGCCGATATTGATTGTGAAATTATAATATCCGGAAATACAAAAGCCGGCAATCACGTCTTTCTGATGCAGGTCTTCCGTCCCAATGGTACAGAATCTCTCGAATACCGCACCATACGCCATGCAAAAGACGGCAAATTCAAATTTGCTTTCCCGTCAGCTCTCAATGAACAGGGAACCTGGACCTTCAAATTCAAAGATGCAGCAAGCTGTATTACTTCATCCTGCAAAATCAAAGTTCAATAAAAACTATACAATACCTCAGGGACAGAATACCGGTTTTATGACCGGAACTGTTCCTTTGAGCGTTGCTTCAAACAATTCATGGCAGTCGTCAAATGAACATGTATGAGTTTGAAAAAGTTCTGCCGGGATCAGACCATTTTTTATCAAATCCAATGCCGCCGGGAAATTTATGGCAGGTTCTGCAAAAGACGGTTTCAGGGTGATTTTATTGAAAATTGCACGGTTTACGTCAAAATCAATAATGTTTTCCCCCTCCTTGAAACTCAACCCGAGATAGATTATCCCGCCACCGTAACGGATAATGTCAAAAGCATCATACATTGACTTCGGTGGGGAGGTCACAATCACACGGTCAACTCCCTGCGGAAAACGTTTCAAGACAGTGTCTCTGACACTCTCGCTTGCACTGACAATAACCTGATCGCAGCCGAGTTTTACCGCCAGTTCCAGACGGGCTTGCTGCTCCGGAGTGCTGTCATTGCGCCCGACGACGGCAACATACCCTGCACCGCGCAAACGAGCGACTTTGGCACACAGAAGCCCGATAGCCCCCGGTCCGAGAACAACGACCGAACCGCCAAGCGGAATATCAGCAGTCAAAACCGCATTATATGCAACTGCCAGCGGCTCAGTCAATGCCGCATGTATATAATCCAAGCCATCAAAAACAGTACATGCCGCTGCATTGACAACAATATATTCGCCCATGCCGGGGAAACCGTTCATATTGTACATATTGCGGCAGAATTCAGGATGTCCGGCTTTGCAATCGGCACATTTGCCGCACATGGTACAATCCTCAACGACAACTTTATCGCCTTTTTTCAACGTTGAAACGATTGAACCTGTATCAATGATTTCACCCGCTATCTCATGACCGAGTCCCTGATAATCACCTGACCAGTCACGGACAAAATTCAAATCAGTTCCGCAGACGCCGCAGGCATGAACCTTTACCAGAACCTGATCCGGCATAAGTGCCGGAATCTCCAATTCACGGATTTGCAAATCAATATATTTTTTACCGAAAAGAGAGCGTGTCTTCATAAAAAAAATCCTTTCATTTGTATTCTGAAAATTAAAATAGCAACATTATAAAAAAATGCAATACTTTTTTCATAAATAAAAAGAATTTTTCCATGAAATTTCCTTGAAAAAAACATACTCATGAAGTAACTTATAAGAAAACAGGAAAGGCATATAAAAATGAATGATTTTTATAAAAAATTTGATACAGTATTTGCTGAAATATGTGCAAAAGTTCCTCAGCCGAACTCGTACGATCTCATCGGTACGGAAACTTCCATCTGGAAACTTCTCGTCAATGAAAAAGGCGTCATAACCATTGAAACACAATATACTCCGCCGGAAATCGAACCTGATTATTATTATTGTGTGCGCCGCACACTTCTTACCATGTTTTCTTCGGAAAAAGCCGGATTCGGCACTTTCAAAAAATCCATTTCTCATACTAAACTTGACGGCTATCTGCCGGTCAGTATTATTGATTTTGAGACAGATAAAGGCATTGTCAGAGAATATGCTCTCGTTGACAGAAAAGATAATTTACTCGTAAAAATTGAGTTTGAAAATAAATCTTTCTTTTTCAAATCCTCCATTCCGCAGACAACCGATCCGGCTGAAATCTGGAAAATGAATGATCCGGAGGCTGTAAAACTTGCCGACAGTTCAGATTTTGATACAGAACTTGCCACGATCCGCCGCCATTGGAATGAGAAACTTGCTCCGGTAATTGCCTGGAATTGTCCGCATGATTTTTTGAAAAATGCAGTTCTAAGTTCCTTCGTCAATGCTTTTATCACTCAATACAACGGTGCGATACGTTACGGTGCGACCCGCTATTATCATGATGCAGAACGTACGGCAGAATCATTTCCGCCGACAATTTTCACCATGTTTGAAGCATGCAGATTTTTCGGTCTGCAGTCTGAAGGGGAAAGATTTTTTGCGCACTTCCTTACAAATTTTGTCTCCGATGACGGTGAAATCCATCATCGTGGCAACGGGGCATCGCTCTCTGAACACGGCATGCTGCTCGAATGTGCCGCCAATGCAAGCAATAATTTTCGAACTGTACACAAAGATAAAATCAATGCTGTCGCAAGCCGTCTCTATAAATTCATCGAAAAAAATGAACTTATTTCCTGCTGTCCGGAAGATGACCTCCGTGATTATCCATACCATCAATGGTTCTCATGCAATCTGTGGGTGGTGCGGGGCTTACTCGAATATCAAAAAATCGTTCCTGCATCCGAAGCTCAGCAAAAACAGCTTGCTGCTTTTGCCGCTGAAGTAAACAGCATCTGCCGCAAATCAGCGATCCAAACTGCTGACGGGCTTTTTGTCCCCCCCTACCCCGGATACGATGAACCTTTCAAAGATATGAATGATTTTATTGACTTTGTTGAAGGGGCAGATATTCACAGCGTATGTTCATACACAAACTACCGTTTCTATCCTGAAATGCTCTCAAGCCGTGTACTTGACAATGATTTGGTCAAAGAAATAATAAAATTCCGCAAAGCAAGAGGCGGCGACTTTTACGGCGCTACTGCATTCCGCATTTTCCGTGATTATCAACCCTACCGTTACTGTATTGATGACTGGCCTTTGTACAATTATTTGAAAGGTCTTGCCGATTGTGGTGATGAAGATGAATTTATCCGTATTCTTGCCGGACACATGGCAATGCACCAGAGCCGTACAACATTTTTCGCCCCGGAAATGAGTTTCAGAGATTATCTTGATTCCACACACTGCATACCAAGTCAGATGCTCGTGCCGCTGGCAATTTGCTACGCCCAGAATTTCAACTGAAATGAAGTCATATATACAATTTTGCATAAAAAAAGCTGTTGCAAAACTGTTTTGTGGGGAAGAAACCTTTTTGAAAAAAGGTTCTCTTCCCCACACCCCATTTTCCAAAAACTTTCACCGGAATTGCTTTTATTACAAGTAATAAAAGCAATTCCAATTTATTTTATATAAGAGGTAATTTCAAAAGTAATTCAAAAGGTTGTGTACTAAACATTGACTGATAATTTGAAAAAATTGAGGGGTTTGGGGTATA